>NZ_JBHTRI010000027.1:0-122214 GCF_042796085.1 Streptomyces sp. NPDC056452 | reverse complement strand
GAGGCCGGGCCCGTCGTCGCGTCGCCGAATCAGCTGGTGTAGGCCTCCAGTTCGGAGAGCTGGGCCGCCGGCCAGCCCGTGTTCCCGGTGAACGTCAGCCGCACATAGCGGGTCGACGTCCCCGGCAGGGTGACGGTCGCGGTGTTGCCGCTCGACGGGTTGAAGGTGTAACCCGCCGAGGCCTTGAGCGAGTTGTACGTGGAGTTGTCGGTGCTGCCCGTGACGCCGATGGTCTGCGTGCGGGTCGCCCAGGCGGCGGCCGGCGGCAGTTTCAGCACGAGCCGCTTGACGGCCTTGGCGGCGCCGAGGTCCACGGTGACGGACTGCGGGAAGGCGTTGTTACGGCTCTCCCAGTAGCTGTTGGCGTTGCCGTCCACCGCGTTGGCCGCGCCGTACACGTCGACGTGACTGGTCTCGGTGACCGTACGTCCCTGGGCGAGGTTGCCCGTCTCCTCGGGCGGGTCGGTCGGGTCCGGGGGGTCGGTCGGGTCGGGCGGGTCCGTGGGACCGCCGCTCCCGGGTACCCCGCCGTTGGTCCACACCGGGTCCGGCCAGACACCGGTGCAGGCGGGCGGGTTCGCGTACCAGCCGGAGTTGCCGGTGCCCTGGGTGATCTGGAAGCCGCTGCCGACGCAGTTGTGGATCGGGTTGGACTGGGCGATGTGCGTGGCGACGACCTTGTTGAAGGAGGCCGTGCCCGGCGACTGGATCTGCAGGGCGTACGTACCGGCGCCGTCGATCTTGATGTTGTCGAAGTGCAGTCCGTTGGACGCGCCCTCGATCAGATGGATCGCGGCGTAGGAACTGTCCAGGATCTCGCTGTCGGTGATGTTGATCGTGGCGTTGCTGATCGGCTCGTTGAGACCGCTGAACCAGATCGCACCGACGCCGAAGCGCCAGTTGAAGTCGTTGTTGCCGGTGCGGATCAGGGTGTTGCGGGCGGCCGTGTGGGTGCCCGACACCGCGGTGCCCTGACCGGAGTTGACGCCCGGATAGCGGTTGGCGATGTGCAGTCCGCCGCCGTTGGTGATGGTGTCCGACATGACGTTGTCGGAGATCGTGATGTCCTTGCCGCCGTAGGTCACGATGTTGTTGGCGAGGATCGGCAGGATCACGGTGTTGAACGTGAACTTGTTCTTCACGTTCGGGATGTTCTCCGCCCACATGGCCAGACCGTCGTCACCGGTGTTGCGGACGAAGGTGTTGGTCACGGTGGAGTTCGTGACGCCGTAGTGGAAGTTGACGCCGTCCGCGGTCTGGTCGAGGATCCGGCTGTTCCTGATGGTGAAGTTGTCCATCGGACCGTCCATCCAGGCGCCGCACTTGGTGTGCTGCATCCAGACGTTGTCGACGACCGAGTTCGACATGGCCCCGCCGATGGCGTTGACCTGGTCGTTGTCCACGCGCTCGCGGATGTCGCCGATGATGGCGAAGTCCTTGAGCGTGACGTTGCTGCTGCCGCCCTGGGCGGCGTACTTGCCGTAGACACCGACCGCCCTGCTCCGGTCCGTGGGGTGGCGTCCGGTCAGCACGCTGTACCAGGGACCGGCGCCCCGCAGCGTCACCTTGTCGACGACGATGTGGTCGTTGACCTGGAAGGTGCCCTGCGGGATGTACACCTCCCTGCCCTGGGTGCGGCCCGCGTCGACAGCCGCCTGGAACTTCGCGGTGGAATCGGTGTTGCCTGTCGGGTCGGCACCGAAGTCACCCACCACGTCCAGGGCTCCGGAGGGCTTGCCGACCGGCGCGCCGACCTGCTCGAAGTCCGCCAGGTCGATCGTGAAGGAGGGGGAGGCGGCGGTGGAGGTCACCTGGAGCCGGACCTTCGTACCGGCGGCCAGCGTGGAGCCGAACATCGTGCGGGTCTCGTCGTAGAAGTGGTGCGGGTTGGTGTCGCCCGGGTTGTTGTTGAAGGGGTAACCGCCGTAGTACCAGCCGTACTTCGAGGTCACCGGCACGCTCTTGAGCGAGGACCCGTTCACCCGTACGTCGATCGAGGCGTCCCGGCCCGTCCCGGCGGAGTTGTCCGGCAGTGAGTAGCGGAAGGTCATCGCGTTCGCGGGTGCCGTGAGGGTGAACTCCACGTACTCACCCGCCGAGTCGAGCGTGACGGCCTGCCGGCCCGATGCCTCCGAGGGCAGCGAACCGTACAGCCGGTCGGGGCCGATGAGCGCGCCGTTGGTGGCGGCGTACTCGGCTTCCTGTTCCGTGAACGGAACGGTGGCGCCCCGGCCGGGTATCCCGACGGGCGACGGTGCGGGGACACCGGCGGCCTGGGCGGGCGGTGCGCCGGCCATCACGACGGCGGCAGCGGTGCCGACGGCGGCGAGGGCCAGGGAGAGGGATGCGGACAGGGAGCGGCTGAGCAGGCGTCGTCCAGGTGGTGAGGTCACGTGTCGGTCGTCCTTGCGGCTCGTGGGGGCTCTGCGGACGCCCCACAGGCTAGGAGCATCTCCGCAAGGAAGTCCACGCTGCTGCGCAAGATTTTGTGTTCAGAGCTCAAATTAATGACTCAGATGCGTGAATAATGAGCTCGGTCCGGTGCGTACTCCCTGTCTGCGCCGATCGTCGGGAGGTGTGGCCCGGGTGCGGCGGGTGCGGTCGGGGTGTGCGGGGCGGGTGCGGCTTCCGCTCGGCCCCCGGGTGTCCGCGCAGCGCCTTCAAGAAGTGAAGATTGACATGCCCATTGACAGTGCATCCGCCGCGCTGGCTTCATGGGGCGATGGATGGGAGCGCTCCCATGATCCTCTGCCTGCCTTACCCCATGAAAGGCGACGACGGATGAAGCTATCGATGAGAAAGCGCCTGGGTGCGGCGGTTGCCGCAGCCGTCACAGCGACCGCCGTGCTGATGACGCTGTCGGGCCCGGTCGCCGCGCAGGCGGCGACGGGCTCACCCGCAACCGCGGCGGCCCCCGCCGCGCACACGACAGTCGCTGCCGGCACCGGCAAGGACTGGCTGCACACCGAGGGCAACCGGATCGTCGACGAGCAGGGCAACCGGGTCTGGCTGACCGGCGCCAACTGGTTCGGCTTCAACGCCACCGAACGCGTCTTCCACGGACTGTGGTCCGCGAATCTGGAGGCGGTCACCCGGCAGATGGCGGAGCGGGGCATCAACATCGTCCGCGTGCCGATCTCCACCCAGCTCCTGCTGGAGTGGAAGGACGGCCGAGCCGCGGTCTCCAGCGCGGTCAACACCTGGGCGAACCCGGAGCTCAAGGACAGGACGACCCTCCAGGTGTTCGACGCCTTCCTCGCCCTGTCGGAGAAGTACGGCATCAAGGTGATGCTCGACGTGCACAGCGCCGAGGCCGACAACTCCGGCCATGTGCACCCCGTGTGGTGGAAGGGGGCGATCACCACCGAGCAGTTCTACTCCGCCTGGGAGTGGGTGACCGCCCGCTACCGGACCAACGACACCCTCGTGGCGATGGACATCAAGAACGAGCCGCACGGCAAGCAGTCCGACAGCCCGCGGGCGAAGTGGGACAGCTCCACCGACCAGGACAACTTCAAGTACACCTGTGAGACCGCGGGCAAGCGCATCCTGGCGATCAACCCCGATGTCCTCGTCCTGTGCGAGGGCATCGAGATCTACCCCAAGGACGGCGCCAACTGGTCCTCCACCTCCGCGACGGACTACCACAACATGTGGTGGGGCGGGAACCTGCGGGGTGTCCGGGACCACCCGGTCGACCTGGGTGCCCAGCAGGACCAGCTCGTCTACTCGCCGCACGACTACGGGCCGCTGGTCTACCAACAGCCCTGGTTCCAGGGCGAGTGGAGCCGCACGACCCTGGAGCGCGACGTCTGGGACCCGAACTGGCTCTTCGTGCACAAGACCGGTACCGCACCCCTGCTCATCGGCGAATGGGGCGGCTTCCTCGACAACGGCCCGAACCAGAAGTGGATGACGGCCCTGCGCGACCTCATCGTCGAGAACGGGATCCACCAGACCTTCTGGTGCATCAACCCCAACTCCGGTGACACGGGCGGGCTGCTGAACCACGACTGGACGACGTGGGACGAAGCCAAGTACGCGCTGCTCAAGCCGGCGCTCTGGCAGTCGGGCGGCAAGTTCGTCAGCCTCGACCACCAGGTCAGGCTCGGCGGCGCGACCGCCACCACCGGCATCAGCCTGGGCGACCTGTACGGCGGCTGAACCCGCGAACAGCGCTCACAGCACCACCCGTTGACCGTCCTGGGGTGTCGATGAAACCCCACCGCCTCGGCACCCCGGGACACCCACGGAACATCCCCCACCCCGAAGGACGGACCCCACGCCCTCCGGATACAGGCGGGCCGCCGACTTCCTGGACCGCACCTCGGCCGACCTCACCGCCGGGGCCGCGGTGGAGCGCCCGTCTCCAGAGCGTTGATGAGGAGCAGGGCGATGTCGTCCGTGCCGGGTGTGAACCGCTCCGCGTACCGCACGAGCGTGTCGGCGACGTCGTCCATGTCCTGGTCGAGGGCCAGGGCGAAGTGTTCGGCCAGCTCGGCCGTCGCGTCGTCGAAGTCCACCCCTGGGGCCTCCACGAGGCCGTCCGTGAACAGGGCGAGCGTCGCACCCGGCGGCAGCGGGATCTCGGTCGTCGGGTAGCGGGACGCCGGATCGATGCCCAGCAGGAGGCCCGGCGGCAGTTTGAGCATCTCGGTCTGTCCGTCCGGCTGCCGCAGGAGCGGTGAGGGGTGGCCGGCGGTGGCCAGGACCGCCCGGTGCCCGGCGAGGTCGAGATGGACGTACAGACAGCTGGTGAACAGGCCGGGATCGAGATCGGTGAGCAGCCGGTTGGTGCGTGCGAGCACTTCGTCGGGTGGTGCCCCGGCGGAGGCGTGCACGGCCGTACGGACCTGACCCATGAGGGCGGCGGCGTTCACGTTGTGGCCCTGCACGTCGCCGATGGCTGCCGCCGCCGTCGTGTCGTCCAGCCGGATCAGGTCGTAGAAGTCCCCGCCGATGCCCGTGCCGCGGGCGGCCGGGAGGTAGCGGGCTGCGACGTCCAGTCCGGGGATGCGGGGCAGGGTGTGCGGGAGGAGGTGTGCCTGCAGGCTGTGCGCGAGCCTGTCCTTCGTGTCGTAGAGGCGTGCGCGGTCGAGAGCCTGGGCGAGCAGACCGGCGATGGACGTGAGCAGGGCACGTTCCTCGGGCGGGAAGTCGTGGGGCCGGTCGTAGGAGAGCACCAGTGAGCCGATGGGCTGCCCGGAGACGACCAGGGGGAGAAAGGCGCAGGCGACGACCGTCTCCCGGAGGACGAGTGCGGGGTAGGCGCGCTCCAGCTCCCCCGCAGTGGCGAAGAAGGCGGGGACGCCCGTGGTCAGCACGTGAGCTGCGGGATTGTCGGCGGACAGCGGCACACCGTCGAAGCCGTCCACGAGCGCGGCATGACTGCCGCGGCCGCCCTCGATCCGCAGCCGTCCCTGGTCCGAGGTCAGCACGATGAGGGAGTGGATCCGGAAGGCGGGCATGAGCTGGTCGCCGGCCAGCTCGATCACATCCCGGGTGCCGACGGCCTCGGTGAGGGTCGCGGCGAGGTGCATCAGGTGGTAGAGGGCGGTGGCCCGGCTGGGCGTCGCGGGCGTCGGAGCCGCCTGTGGCAGCGGGGAGTCCGCCGACACGGGTTTGACGGCGGGAAGGATCCGGACGCTGATGCCCGTGGCGTTCGGGAAGAGGTGGAAGGACAGCCACCTGTCAGGTGGGCGCAGAGCGGTGAAGGACGTCTGCTGGCGGCTGATGACCGCGGCCCGGTAGTGGTCCTCGATGGCGGGATTGTCCATCCAGGGGAGTGACACCCACGGCAGGGTGCCCAGGACGTCCTCAGGACGGGTCCCGAGCAGCTCCGCCGCCGCGGGGGTGAGGAAGCTGACGGTCCCGTCCATCCTCAGCGCGCAGCTTCCCCCGGGCAGCCGCCGGACGAACTCCATCGCTGCCGAGCCCTCGGCCGGTTCCGGGACCGGCGGCTCCGGCGGGGGCAGCACCCGTGGCTGGGTGCCCGGCAGCACGGGGTAGCCGATGCTCTCGGACTGCTGCATGAGCATGCCGATGTTGCGGCAGCCCCTGACCACGGCATCACGTTCCCGGGGCGCCAGCTGAGGGGGGTGCGAGCCCGGCCACAGCAGGACCAGCCCGCCCCAGTCCGTGTCTCCCGTACGGATCGGTGCGGCGGCCAGCGAGAACCGGTAGGGCAGCACCAGGGCGGGGCGCGGATAGCGGCGCGCCAGCTCCTCCTGGCTGCCGAGCCAGATCAGACAGCGGTGGCGCATGGCGTCGGACACCGGCATCGGTGCGGACAGCGTGACCCGGTTCCAGGGAATGGCCAGCTGGCCCGGCGCTCCGGCCAGCACGGTGAGTCGCAGGGTGGTCTCGTTCTTCGGGAGCAGGTACAGCATGGCCACGGACGCGCCGGCCTCCTGGACGACACGGGCCACAGGGTCGTCCAGAAGCTCCGTGCCGGAACCCGTGGCGGCGACGGAGGCTTCATGGTTCTGCACGCCCTCCAGCCTCCCCTGTGACAAGCGGCCGCGCACCCGCTGGCGGGACAAGGCGTATACGAACCCGCGTCGACACGCCACGGGACGAATCGGGCGATGCCTCCCACGCGACCAGGAGGTGTGTGGGGTGGGTCACATTGACAGCCTCAAGAATTCTAGATCCTATATGAAATAGAGAAAGGGAGCCGAGATGACTCACACCGCAGAAACCTGGCCGATCGCCGCCGCCCTCCTGCAGTTTCCGAACGTGGGTGCGGACGGTGTCTCCACCCAGGAGCAGACCGCTCAGCAGTGGGCGGAGACGCTGCAGGAGGTCGTGGACGCGGGGTTCAGCGAGGTCGACCTCACGGACGGCTGGCTCCGACCGGGTGACCTGGCCCCCGCGCGCATCGAGGAACTGAGGAAGACGCTCTCCGGGGTCGGTCTGACGGCTCCGGCCATCTCCGCGATCCGCCGCAGCGTCATCGACCCCGTCGACGGCGACGCGAACCTCGCCTATTCGCACCGCACCATCGAGGCGGCCGCCGCCCTCGGAGTCCCGCTGGTCTCCGTCGGCCTGCACCGGCCGCTCACTCCCGAGCAGCAGGCCGTGCTCTGGTTCTGGACGGTGCCGGGTCCCCAGGACCCGGTCGGTGACCGCGAGACCTGGGACAAGGCCGTTACCCGCCTGCGCGAACTCGCGGACCACGCGGCGTCGGTGGGAGTCGAGCTGTCCCTGGAAATGTACGAGGACACCTACCTCGGCACGGCCGACTCATCCGTCGCCCTGCTCACCGACATCGACCGCGACAACGTCGGCCTCAATCCTGATCTCGGCAACCTCATCCGGATGCAGCGCCCCATCGAGTCCTGGGAGTCGATGGTCACCAAGACGCTGCCGCACGCCAACTACTGGCACGTGAAGAGCTACTACCGCGTCGAGGACCCCGCCTCGGGAACCGTGCTGACCTCCCCGGCCCCCATGGAGTCCGGGTTCGTCAGCTACCGCCGCGCCGTCCGGATCGCTCTCGAGCACGGCTACACCGGCGCGTTCTGCGTGGAGCACTACGGCGGCGACGGCCTCAGTGTGGCCGCCTCCAACCGCGACTACCTCAGGCGCATCCTGCCCCGTCGCGCCGGCGCCTGAGCAGCGCACCGCGTCCCACGCGATCCGGACGAGCCCGCGGCGCCGCAACGCGCCTCCGTGCACCGACGGCGGTGGGGTGTGCCCCGAAGCAGGCCTCGCCTCAGCTCCGGCCGCCCTCTGCCGAGCCACCCCGGGCGAACGACGCGTTCCCGCACCCGCCCGTACCTCTCCGACAAGGAGCCCACCTGTCATGACCCGGCTTTTCGACGACCCCGACCGCTTCAGCGAGGACCAGTTGCGGGGCTTCGCCGCGGCCTATCCGGAGCACGTCACTGTGGTGCCCGGGGGAGTCGTCCGCACCCGCCGGCCGGGTGCGGGCCGGGTCGCGGTCGTCGTCGGCGGAGGTTCCGGCCACTACCCCGCCTTCAGCGGGCTGGTGGGCGAAGGGCTCGCGTCGGGCGCCGTGGTCGGCAACATCTTCACCTCGCCCTCCGCGCGGCAGGCCGAGTCCGTCGCGCGGGCAGCCGACACCGGCGGCGGAGTCCTCTTCTCGTTCGGGAACTACGCGGGCGACCGCATGAACTTCGGCATGGCCCAGGCGCGGCTGCTCGACGCGGGCATCGACACCCGCACGGTCCGGGTCACCGACGACGTGGCCAGCGCCCCCGCCGAACAGCGTGCCGAACGCCGGGGCATCGCAGGCGACTTCACTGTCTTCAAGGTGGCCGGGGCGGCTGCCGAGGAAGGCCTCGTCCTGGACGACGTCGAAGCCGCCGCCCGCCACGCCAATGACCGTACGTACTCCTTCGGCATAGCCTTCGAGGGCTGCACCATGCCCGGCGCCGACACGCCGCTGTTCACGGTTCCCGAGGGCAAGATGGCCATCGGCCTCGGCATCCACGGCGAACCCGGCGTGCGCGACGCCGACATGGCCGATGCCCCTGCCATCGCCCGCACGCTCGTCGAACGGTTGCTCGCCGAGCGCCCCGAAGACGCGGGACCGCGCGTCGCCGTGATCCTCAACGGACTGGGCGCCACCAAGTACGAGGAACTGTTCCTGCTGTGGGGCCATGTCGCCGACGCTCTGGCCGAGGCCGGACTCACGGCGGTGAGGCCCGAGGTCGGCGAGCTCGTCACCAGCCTCGACATGGCCGCCTGCTCACTCACCCTGATGTGGCTCGACGGAGACCTGGAGCGCTGGTGGTGTGCCGCCGCCGACGCCCCCGGCTTCAGCCGTCTGCCCCTGCCCGAGCCCTCGGACCGGGCCCACGTCCTGCCCGAGGCACAGCCCGAGGCCGCGGTCACCGAGGGGGACGCCGAGTCGCGCGCTGCCGCGGCCGCCGTCCTGGACGCCCTGCGCGCGCTGCGCACCGCGCTGCACGAGGCCGCCCCGGAACTCGGCCGCATCGACGCGGTCGCCGGGGACGGTGACCACGGGCGTGGCATGAGCAAGGGGATCGACGCGGCCGTGCGCGCCGCCGAGGAGGCGGACTCGCGGAAGGCGGGCGCCCGTTCGCTGCTCAGTGCCGCAGCAGACGCCTGGGCCGACGAGGCCGGGGGCACGTCGGGCGTGCTGTGGGGCGTCGCCCTGCGGGCCCTCGCCCAGGAACTCGGTGACACCGGCCGGGCCGACGGCGTGCGCGCCGCGGCGGGTGCCCGTGCCGCTCTCGACGCGGTGACCTCGCTGGGCGGCGCGAAGCCAGGGGACAAGACCCTCGTCGACGTCCTCGCCCCCCTCGTCGACACCTTCACCGCGGAGGTCGCACGCGGCGGCGACCCCCGGACCGCCTTTGCGGGGGCCGCGGTCGTGGCCACCGGAGCGGCCGCATCCACCGCCGCCCTCACGCCGCGCCTCGGCCGCGCCCGCCCGCTGGCCGAACGCAGCGTCGGCACCCCCGACGCCGGGGCGCTCTCCCTGGCCCTGTGCGCCCGCACCGTCGCGGCGTTGCTCGGCAACGGCTGAGCGCCGGCTGCGTACCCGGCCCGGCAACCACCGTCCAACACCCCCAACTGCACGGGACATCCGACATGACGAACCATCAGCAACTAACACCGCTCCGCATAGTCATCGGCTGCGACGACGCCGGATACGAGTACAAGGAAGCTCTCAAGGCCGATCTGGAGGCCGACCCGCGCGTCGCGTCCGTCCTCGACATCGGAGTGGCTGCGGACGAGCACACCGCCTACCCGCACATCGGTGTGGCCGCCGCCCGCGTGGTCGCCGCCAAGGAGGCCGACCGTGCCCTCCTGCTGTGCGGCACCGGGCTCGGTGTCGCGATCAGCGCCAACAAGGTGCGCGGAGTCCGCGCCGTCACGGCGCATGACAGCTTCTCCGTCGAGCGCGCGGTGCTGAGCAACAACGCCCAGGTCCTGACGATGGGCCAGCGGGTCATCGGCCTCGAACTCGCCCGCCGCCTGGTGCGCGAATGGCTCGGCTACCGCTTCGACGCGTCCTCACCGTCGAGCGGGAAGGTCGACGTCCTCGACGCCTACGACACGTCCGAGTGCTCCGGCCTCGGGGACGAGCCCGCCGCCGGCTGCTGACGCCCCGCCCGGCACCTGTACGCCCGCGTGGCGTCGGCACACCCCCCTGCCACCACTTACAACGACGTAAGGACGCGCCCCCGCATGTCTCCACTCGTCCCGCCCGGGACCGACATCCTGGCGGCGGCGACCGCGCCCTGGACCGGGCACGACACCCGGCTCATCGGCATGGTCGCCCTCGCCATCGGCGTGATCATCTCGCTGATCGCGCTGCTCGACTTCCACCCGTTCGTCGCCCTCATCGGCGGTTCCGTCGTCCTCGGCATAGGCTCCGGCACCGAACTGGCCTCCGTCGTCGAATCGTTCGGTGCCGGGATGGGAGCCACCCTCGGTTCCACCGGCGGCCTGATCGCGCTCGGAGCGATCCTCGGCAAACTCCTGGCCGACTCGGGAGGCGTCGACCGCATCGTCGACACCATCGGCTCGCGCTCGGGACCCCGGCTGATGCCCTGGTCGATGGCGCTCATAGCCGCGGTCATCGGCCTGCCCATGTTCTTCGAGGTGGGCCTCGTGCTGCTGGTGCCGATCATCGTGGTCATGGGCAGGCGGACGAACACCCCGCTGGTCCTGCTCGCCGTGCCCGCCCTCGCGGGCCTCGGCACCATGCACGCCTTCGTGCCGCCTCACCCCGGGCCGCTCGTCGCCGTCAGCGCGCTCAGCGCCGACGTCGGCACCACGCTCGGCCTCGGCCTGCTCGCGGCCATCCCCACCGTGATCATCGCGGGCCCGCTGTACGGGCGGTTCATCGCGCGCCATGTGCACACCGAGGCTCCGGCGGAGCTGGTCGCCTCCCTCGTCAAGGAGGCCGACGAGGCGCGGGACGCGGGTCCGGCCCGTCGCCTGCCGGGCTTCGCCACATCCGTCGGCGCGGTTGCCCTGCCCGTCGTGCTGATGCTCGCCAAGTCGGTCGTCGACATCGCGTTCCCCGGCGACGCCTGGTACAACCACCTGCTGGACTTCCTCGGCACACCGCTCATCGCGATGTTCGTCGCCGTCCTCGTCGCCATGGTCGTCTTCGGCTTCCGGCTCGGCCGCACCCGGGCGGAGGTCCGCACCGTCGTGAGCGCCGGACTCCCGGCCGTCGCCGGCATCCTGCTCATCGTCGGCGCGGGCGGCGGCTTCAAGCAGATCATCGTGGACACCGGCGTGGCCGACGCCATCGGCAAGTTCGCCGCCGCGGCGGACATGCCGCTGCTCGTCCTCGGCTGGCTGCTCGCCGTGCTGATCCGGCTGGCCACCGGCTCGGCCACCGTTGCCACCACGGCGGCGGCAGGCATCATGGCTCCGATGGTGGTGGGCACCCCACCGGTGGAGGCCTCCCTGATCGCCCTCGCGGTGGGGGCGGGATCGCTCTTCTTCTCGCACGTCAACGACGCCGGCTTCTGGCTGGCGAAGGAGTACTTCGGGATGAGCGTCTCCCAGAACATCAAGACCTGGTCGGCCCTGTCGACGATCGTCGCCGTGACGGGCCTGGCCATGTCCCTGCTCATGTACGCGGTCTTCGTCTGACGGCGGACCGCGACGCCCGCGTACGGCGACGCCCGCGTCCCAGTACCCGGCCCCGACAAGAGAATCCGTCCACACGGCCCCTCACGGCCGTACCCGCAAGGAAGAAGCATCCGATGTCCGCTGAGACCTCCACCCCCACCACTGCCGTCCTCGGCCTCGGCGCCATGGGCCTGCCCATGGCCAACCGCCTCGCCGGCGCCTTCCCGGTCCAGGCCTTCGACGTCTTCGAGGAGCGGCGCGCCCTCGCCGCGCAGGGCGGAGCCACGCCCGCCGCCACTCCGGCCGACGCCGCGCGGGGCGCCGATGTCGTGGTCATCGCCGTTCGGGACCAGGAGCAGCTGGAGTCCTGTCTGTTCGGTGGCGGGATCGTCGAGCACGGCGCCGCCGAGTCGCTGCGCAGCGGTGCGGTCGTCGTGGTCACCTCGACCGTCGGCGTCGACGCCGTGCAGGACGTCGCGGCGCGCCTCGCCGAGCAGGGAGTGGGCCTGGTCGACGCTCCCGTCAGCGGTGGCGCCGTACGCGCCGGGACGGGTGACCTGCTCATCATGGTCGGCGCGGACGACGAGGCCCTGGAGGCAGCCCGGGCCGTCCTCTCCCGGCTCGGCTCCACGCTGCACATCGTCGGACCGCGCATCGGCGACGGCCAGATCATGAAGACGGTCAATCAGCTCCTGTGCGGCATCCACACCGCCGCCGCCGCCGAGTCCCTCGCGCTCGCCCGTGCCCTCGGGATCGACCTGGACCGAGCCGTCGACGTCCTCGGCCAGGGTGCGGCCGCGTCCTTCATGCTGGCCGACCGCGGCCCGCGCATGGCCCAGCAGTACGAGGTGAAGGAGGACGGCACCGGCGGGCCGGAGCTGCGCTCCCGTCTGGACATCATCCGCAAGGACATGAACATCGTGGTGTCCCTCGCCAAGAAGGCCGGTGTCGCCACGTCCGTGGCCGCCGCGGCGGACCAGCTCTACCAGCTCGCCATCAGCCAGGGCCTGGCCGCCGAGGACGACTCGGCGCTGGTCACCCTGCTGTCCCCGCGCTGAACGGCCCCGTCAGGGGCAGCCGCAGCCGTTCCGACTAGGCTGAGGACGCGGTCAGCCGGCAGCATCCGGCATGTCACAGGGAGAGTCAAGGATGGGACCAGCCGACAGGCAGGTACGTCAGCCCGGTCTCGGCAGGACCGTCCTCATGGACGAGGCGTACGACGCGTTGCTCGCCCTGATTCTCGACGAGGGCCTGGAACCGGGCACGCCCCTGCGCATCGACACCATCGCCAAGGACTGGGGCGTCTCACCGACGCCGCTGCGCGAGGCCCTCGCCAAGCTGGAGAACACCGGACTGGTCGTGCGTGTCCCGCACCGCGGCTACACGGTCGCCCCGCTTCTGGACGACGGCGGGTTCCGCGAACTGATGGGTGCCCGGCTGCTGATCGAGCCGTACAGCGCCCGCCAGGCCTGTGAGCGGGACGCGGCGGGGACGGCGCGCGCGCTGGCCGCGAGCCACCAGCTGATGGAGGCGGCGGCCGTGCAGCGCGTGGCGGACGACTTCCGCGCCTACCTGCAGGCGGACTCGGCCTTCCACGCCACGATCGCCCGCGCCGCGGGCAATCGCTTCCTCAGTGCCGCGATCGACCCGCTGGGCGCACACATCCAGCGCTTCCGCCGCTTCACCGGCGGCCGGGTGAGCGACACGGAGGAGGCGCTCGCCGAACACGCCGCGGTCCTGGGCGCGTTCGAGGCGGCGGATGCGGAAGCCTGCGAGGCCGCGATGCGCGCGCACCTGGAAGGTGTGGCGCACCGGGCGTTCGGCCACTGACGCCCGCCTTCCGGGCGGTTGTTCCTCCCCGGCGTTCCTGAGGCACCGAAGCGGCTGCACGCTGCCCCGAGCAGGGCTGCAGCCGCTGTTCGGCATGCCCGGAATTATTCATTCCGGATGAGTGAAAATGATATACGCAACCTCTTGACCTGGATCTTTTCTCCTGTGCATGCTGCACGCACCTTTTTGTCAATGGTGTGAACTTATCCGGCCTGCCTCCCCGACCCCCGACGCGGTGCAGGGCATCCACGGGCCGGGAGCAGGAGACCCATGAACCACTGGAACGACCGATCGCTGGGCGCCGACGAGCGCATCGAGGCCCTCATGGCCGCGATGACACAGGCCGAGAAGCTGGCCCAGCTGGGCAGCTACTGGGCCAAGGCCAACGTCGGCAGCGGCGACGCCCGGGTCGCCCCGATCGAGGAGGCCCTCGCCGCCCGGTCCGGCGAGTCCGACGCCCTCGCCCACGGCATCGGCCACCTCACCCGTCCCTACGGCACCCGCCCGCTCACCCCCGAGGAAGGCCGCGCGGAACTCGTACGCCTGCAGCGGCTGCTGACCGACACCACCCGTCTGGGCATCCCCGCCATCGCCCACGAGGAGTGCCTGACCGGATTCGCCGCCTTCGGTGCCACCGTCTACCCCACGCCCCTGGCCTGGGCCGCGACCTTCGACACCGCACTGATCGAGCGGATGGGCGCGGCGATCGGCCGTGACATGGGATCTGTCGGCGTCCACCAGGGGCTCGCCCCGGTCCTGGACGTCGTACGGGACTACCGCTGGGGCCGAGTCGAGGAGACTCTCGGCGAGGACCCGTACCTGACCGGGCTCATCGGCACCGCCTATGTCCGCGGGGTGCAGTCCCAGGGCGTCATCGCCACGCTCAAGCACTTCGCCGGGCACGCGGCCTCGCGGGGTGCCCGCAACCACGCGCCCGTCTCCATCGGCGCCCGAGAGATGGCCGACGTCATCCTGCCGCCCTTCGAGATGGCCGTGCGCGAGGGGGCTGTCGGCTCGGTGATGAACACCTACACCGACCAGGACGGTGTCCCCGCCTGCGCCGACGAGCACCTCCTGACGACCGTGCTGCGCGAGCAGTGGGGGTTCACCGGCACGGTGGTCTCCGACTACGGGTCGATCGCGTTCCTCCACACCATGCACCGGGTCGCCGCCGACGAGGCGGACGCGGCCCGCGTCGCCCTGAGCGCCGGCATGGACGTCGAACTGCCCAACACCCGCTGCTACGGCGACCCTCTCGCCCAGCAGCTCGACGCCGGGCAGGTCGCGCCCGAGCTCCTGGACCGGGCCGTCGAACGCGTCCTGCGCCACAAGCTCCGGCTCGGCCTCCTGGACGCCGACTACAGCCCGGAGGCGGACGCCGGGGTCGGTACTCCCGTCGACCTCGACTCCCCGGCCAACCGTGCGCTCGCCCGCACGGTCGCCGAGCGTTCCGTCGTCCTGCTGGCCAACGAGGGTGCCGCTCTGCCCCTGGACGCCGCCCGGACGCCCGGCATCGCTCTCATCGGCCCCGGCGCCGATGACTCCGGCACCTTCCTGGGCTGCTACTCCTTCCCCAACCACGTCCTGCCCAAGCACCCGGGCCACCCGGCGGGCCTCGCCCTGCCCAGCCTGCGCGAGGCGCTCACCGCCGAGCTGCCGGACATCACCTTCACCTACGAGCAGGGCTGCGCGGTCAGCGGCGACGACCGCTCCGGCCTGCCCGCCGCCGTCCGTGCCGCCGGCTCGGCGGACCTGGCGCTGGTCGTCGTCGGAGACCGCTCCGGGATGTTCGGGAACGGCACCTCGGGGGAGGGGTGCGACGCCCCCGACCTCGAACTTCCCGGCGTACAGGCACAGCTGGTCGAGGAGGTACTGGCCACCGGCGTCCCGGTCGTCCTGCTCGTCGTCTCCGGCCGCCCCTACGCTCTCGGAGGTCTTGCCGAGCGCTGTGCGGCCGTCGTCCAGTCGTTCATGCCCGGCGAGGAGGGCGGTCCCGCGCTGGCCCGCGTCCTGTCGGGCCGGGCCGTCCCGAGCGGCAAGCTGCCCGTCCAGATCCCGGCCACCCCGGGGAGCAGCCCGGGCACCTACCTCAACCCGCCCCTCGGCCGCCACAGCGACGGCATCAGCGTCCTCGACAACACGCCGCTCTACCCCTTCGGGCACGGCATCTCCTACACCACGTTCGGCTACGAGGACCTGCGGGTCGCCCATGGCGGGCTCGTCCCCACCGACGGGTTCATCGAGGTCTCATGCCTCGTGCGCAACACGGGCGCCTACGCGGGCCGGGAGACCGTCCAGCTCTACTACGACGACCCGGTCGCCCAGGTCGCCCGCCCCACGCAGCAGCTGGCCGCCTTCGCCACCGTCGACCTCGAGCCCGGCGCGCAGGCCCCGGTGTCCTTCCGGGTGCACGCGGACCAGACCTCCTACACGAAGGACTCCTCGGGCGACGGGCAGCGCATCGTCGAGCCCGGCGCCCTCCGGCTGATGCTCGGTTCCTCCAGTGGCGACATCCGGCTGAGTGCCGACATCGAACTGACTGGACCCCTGCGCACGGTCGGCGCGGACCGCCACCTCAGCCACTCGTGACCCCACCGCGCACACCCTCCCCCCTCGACAGGAAGCAGTCCTCACCGTGACCACGGACACCCTCGGCAGCACCAAGGACGCGCCCCCACCCGGCGAGCACACCGCCCCCGCGCAGACCCCCCGGCCCCGGCTCGTCGTCGGCATGGCGGCAGGCCAGCTCGGCCTGTTCCTGGCCCTTCTGACACCCATCCTGGTCAGCCTGCAGCTCAAGGTGCAGTCGATCGTCCCCGAGGACGACCAGGTGACCTCGCTCGGCATCGTCACCACGACGGGCGCGGTGGCCGCGATGCTGGCGAACCCGTTCTTCGGGCGCCTCAGCGACCGCACCACCAGCCGCTTCGGCCGCCGCAGGCCGTGGCTGGTCCTCGGAATGCTCGGCCTGCTCATCGGGCTGATGATCATCGCGACGGCGAGCAGCATCGCCGTCGTCACGGTCGGTTTCGTCATCGCCTCCGCGTCCGCCAACGGGGCGCTGGCCGCCTTTGTCGCGACCGTCGCCGACAACGTCCCGGAGCACAAGCGAGGCAAGATCAGCGGGCTGCTCGGCATCATGCAGAATCTGGCGCCCACCGCGGGTACCTGGATCGCCAGGTCCTTCACCGATCAGATGCTGCTGCTCTTCCTGGTCCCCAGCGTCATAGGCGTCCTCCTGGTGATCGGCTACGTCCTGGTCCTGCCGGACAAGCCGCTGGAGGAGAAGCCCGCGCGGGAGGGCTTCAAAGCCGTCCTGAACACCTACTGGGTCAACCCCAAGCAGCACCCGGACTTCGCCTGGGCCTGGCTCTCGCGCTTCCTGCTGACCCTTGCCAACTGGATGTTCACCACCTTCCGTCTCATCTACCTCCAGCACGAGATGCGGCTCACCGCCGCCGAGGCGACGGAGACCCTGGCCACCGGAGTCCTCATCTACGGACTGTGCGTGATGGGCTCCGCACAGGCCGCAGGATGGCTCTCGGACCGCTTCGGCCGCCGTAAGCCGTTCATCGCCGTCGCCGCGGTGCTCTTCGGCGCCGGCATGCTGATCCTCAGCCGCTCCGACACCATCGCCCTGTTCTACTGCGCGGAGATCGTCCTGGGCCTCGGCTTCGGCACGTACCTCGGTGTCGACCTGGCCCTGGTCATCGATGTGCTGCCGGACCCGGAGAACCCCTCCAAGGACCTCGGGATCTTCAACATCGCGATGTCCGCTCCGCAGATCTTCGCTCCCGCGCTCGGGGCGCTGCTCATCTCCGTGGGAGGCGGGCACAACTACTCGATACTGCTGGTCACGGCCTCACTGGTGTGCCTCGGCGGCGCGCTGGCGATCCTGCCGGTGCGCAAGGTGCGCTGAGCCCGACGGTCACCGCACGCACGAGGGCCCGGATGCTGGGGAGCATCCGGGCCCTCGTGACTGTCTGTGCCGTGCGTTACGGGAGCTGCGCCGCCCGTGCCTCGCGCCGGTTGTCGCGGAAGGTGTTCACCCGCCGCGCCGTGGCGAAGAGCGGGATCACCGCACCCAGCACGACCTGCAGCGCGCAGCCGGTCTGCAGGAGCAGCTGGCCGCCGGGGGCGTCGAACGCCCATGCGGCGAGCAGCCCCATCGCGGCCACGATCCAGCCGAGCATCGCCACCGCGAGGACACCCCGCGGTTTGGGGTACTCGACCCGGCTCACCATCAGCCACGCCACTCCGACGATCGCGAGCAGCGTCGGCACGAAGGGCAGCTCCAGGAGCACGATCGAGACGACCGTGAGCGCCCCGAAGGGGCTCGGCATGCCCTGGAACATGCCGTCCTTCAGCGTCACGCAGGAGAATCTCGCAAGCCGGAGCACCACCGCCAGCAGCACCACGATCGCCGCGAGCGCCGACACCCGCTGGTGCGCGTCGTCCGCGACCATCCCGTACACGAGCACGAAGTAGGCCGGGGCGAGCCCGAAGCTGATCAGGTCGGAGAGGTTGTCCAGCTCCGCGCCCATCGGCGAGGACCGCAGCTTGCGTGCCACGAGCCCGTCGAAGAGGTCGAACACCGCGGCCATGAGCATCAGGATCACCGCGGTGGCGGCGGAGTGACGGGCCATGCCCGACTCGTCGCTGCCGGTGAGGTGCGGGATGAGGATCCCCGTGGTGGTGAAGTACACCGCCATGAATCCGCACGTGGCGTTACCGAGAGTGAGGGTGTCCGCTATCGACAGCCGCATCGAGAGCGGCATGTCCTCGGAGTCGGCATCCTCCTCGGCCTCCGGTACCCAGCCGGCCTGTGTATCAGGATCAATCACGGTCAATTCGAGTCACCCCCGCGGTGGTGGCCTGTCCGACCTCGACCGCGACATCGATACCTTCCGGAAGGTAGATGTCGACGCGCGAGCCGAACCGGATCAGACCGATGCGTTCGCCCTGCTCCACCTTCGTACCCTGCGGGATGTAGGGGACGATGCGACGGGCGACCGCTCCCGCGATCTGCACCATCTCGATGTCGCCGAGCTCGGTGTCGAAGTGCCAGACAACGCGCTCGTTGTTCTCGCTCTCCTTGTTGAACGCCGGGACGAACCCACCCGGGATGTGCTCGACCGATGTCACGGTGCCGGCCAGGGGGGCCCGGTTGACGTGGACGTTCAGCGGGCTCATGAAGATCGCGACGCGGGTGCGCCCGTCCTTCCACGGCATGATGCTCTGCACCACACCGTCGGCCGGCGAGATGACGCGGCCCTGGGTGATCTCGCGCTCGGGGTCACGGAAGAACCACAGCATGCCCGCCGCGAGCGCGGTGGTGGGCACGGCCACAGCGGCCCAGCGCCCGGACCTGCGGGCCCGGGTGAGGCTGAGTGCCGCGGTGGCGACGGTCGGGAGGAGCCACGGCGATGCTCCGCGCGCAAGGCGGACCCCGCCGCGTGGTGCAGTGGTTTGGCTGTCGGGCATGGATGACCTTCGTAGCGGATGATGCCGCGCTGGCAACGGGGGGACGGCGGCTTTCCGGCGATGCTATCGGGTGCGAGCGGCAACTGGGCAAGCCAGCAGCCGAGTCGGACAGCTGAAAGGCTCCGGACGAGGGTGACTCGGTGTGATGTTCTTCGCCACCAAATCACCCTGAAGGGGACATTCAGCCCTGGAACCGGTACTCCTCGAGCAGCCGGCGACCGATGATCATTTTCTGGATCTCGGCGGTACCTTCACCGATCAGCAGCATCGGTGCCTCACGGTAGAGGCGCTCGATCTCGTACTCCTTGGAGAAGCCGTAGCCGCCGTGGATACGGAAGGCGTCCTCGACGACTTCCTTGCAGTACTCGGATGCGAGGTACTTCGCCATCCCTGCCTCCAGGTCGTTTCGCTCCCCGGAGTCCTTTTTGCGCGCTGCATTCACCATCATCGCATGAGCTGCTTCGACCTTGGTGGCCATTTCAGCCAGTTTGAACTGGATCGCCTGGTGCTGGGCGATCGGCTTTCCGAACGTATGGCGCTGCTGGGCGTACGAAACACCCAGTTCGAATGCACGCTGTGCGACACCGCAGCCACGTGCGGCGACATTGACCCGGCCGACTTCGACACCGTCCATCATTTGGTAAAAACCTCGGCCGGTGGTGCCGCCCAGCACGCGATTGGCCGGAATGCGCAGTCCGTCCATGATGAGCTCGGTCGTGTCGACGCCCTTGTAGCCCATCTTGTCGATCTTCCCCGGGATGGTGAGACCGGGGCGGACCTCACCGAAGCCCGCCTCCTTCTCCACAAGGAAGGTCGTCATCGACTTGTGCGGGGCGGTGCCCTCGGGGTGTCCTTCGTCACTCTTGCACAGGACGGCCACCAAAGTGGACGTTCCGCCGTTCGTCAGCCACATCTTCTGGCCGTTCAGAACGTACTCGTCGCCGTCCCTGACGCCCTTGGACGTGATCGCGGAGACATCGGAGCCCAGTGCCGGCTCGGACATGGAGAAGGCGCCCCGCACCTCGCCCAGTGCCATCCGCGGCAGGAAGGTGTCCTTCTGCTCCTGCGTGCCGTGCTGCTTGAGCATGTACGCCACGATGAAGTGCGTGTTGATGATGCCCGACACGCTCATCCAGCCGCGGGCGATCTCCTCGACACACAGCGCATAGGTGAGCAGGGACTCGCCCAGACCGCCGTACTCCTCGGGAATCATCAGCCCGAACAGGCCGAGTTCCTTGAGTCCTTCGACGATTTCCGTCGGGTACTCGTCGCGGTGCTCCAGCTGGGTCGCGACAGGAATGATCTCCTTGTCGACGAAATCCCGGACCGTGGAGAGGATTTCCTGCTGGATATCGGTCAGACCGGCGGTCTGCGCGAGTCGGCTCATGGCTACTTCTCCACGTTCTTCTGCGGCGGCTGGACCAGCTCCGGGCGGCCGGGCTGCTCGCCGCCCCGCTCCTTGATGTACGTCTCGGTGGGGACCATCACCTTGCGGCGGAACACGCAGACCAGCGTTCCGTCCTGCTTGTAGCCCTTCGTCTCGACGTAGACGATGCCGCGGTCGCTCTTGGACCTCGACGGCGTCTTGTCGAGCACGGTCGTCTCGCCGTAGATCGTGTCGCCGTGGAAGGTCGGCGCGACGTGCTTCAGCGACTCGACCTCCAGATTGGCGATCGCCTTGCCGGACACGTCCGGCACCGACATGCCAAGCAGCAGCGAGTAGATGTAGTTGCCGACGACGACGTTCTTTCCGAAATCCGTCGTCTTCTCGGCGTAGTTGCTGTCCATGTGCAGCGGGTGGTGATTCATGGTCAGCAGGCAGAAGAGGTGGTCGTCGTATTCCGTGACCGTCTTTCCGGGCCAGTGCTTGTAGACAGCACCGACCTCGAACTCCTCGTATGTGCGTCCGAACTGCATGATCAGGCCTCCGGGGCTTCGAACTTGGAGGTGCGCTGCATGCCGGCCGCGCGTCCCTTGCCCGCGATCACCAGCGCCATCTTGCGGCTGGCCTCGTCGATCATCTCGTCGCCGAGCATCGCCGAGCCCTTCTTGCCGCCCTCCTCCGAGGTGCACCAGTCGTACGCGTCGAGGATGAGCTCGGCGTGGTCGTAGTCCTCCTGCGAGGGCGAGAACACCTCGTTGGCCGCGTCGACCTGGCCGGGGTGCAGCACCCACTTGCCGTCGAAGCCCAGCGCCGCGGCACGGCCCGCGACCTCGCGGTACGCGTCCACGTCGCGGATCTGCAGGAACGGGCCGTCGATCGCCTGGAGGTCGTGCGTACGGGCCGCCATCAGGATGCGCATCAGGATGTAGTGGTACGCGTCCGCCGGGTAGCCGGGCGGCTGCTGGCCGACGACCAGGGTCTTCATGTTGATCGAGGCCATGAAGTCGGCCGGGCCGAAGATCAGCGTCTCCAGGCGGGGCGAGGCGGCGGCGATGTCGTCGATGTTCACCAGGCCCTTGGCGTTCTCGATCTGCGCCTCGATGCCGATCTTCCCGACCTCGAAGCCCATCGTCTTCTCGATCTGGGTCAGCAGCAGGTCCAGCGCGACGACCTGCTGGGCGTCCTGGACCTTCGGCAGCATGATGCAGTCGAGGTTCGGGCCCGCGCCCTCGACGACCGTGATGACATCGCGGTACGTCCAGTGCGTCGTCCAGTCGTTGACGCGCACGACCCGGGTCTTGCCCGTCCAGTCGCCGTTGTTGAGCGCGTCGACGATGTGGTGACGGGCGCCTTCCTTGGCGAGCGGAGCGCAGGCGTCCTCCAGGTCCAGGAAGACCTGGTCGGCGGGAAGGCCCTGGGCCTTCTCCAGGAACCGCGGGTTCGAGCCCGGCACGGCCAGACAGGAGCGGCGCGGACGCAGACGGTTCACGGGCGTGGTCATGCGGGGACCTCCAGAGGGTCGAGCTTGTTGGCTTTCCGGATCTCGTCGACGATACGGCCGATGATCTCCGTGATACCGAAGTCCTTCGGGGTGAAGACGGCGGCGACGCCGGCCCCGATCAGTGCGGCGGCGTCCGCGGGCGGAATGATGCCGCCCGCGATCACCGGGATGTCGGTCGCGCCCGCCTCGCGCAGCCGGGTCAGTACGTCCGGCACCAGTTCGGCGTGCGAGCCGGACAGGATCGACAGGCCGACGCAGTGCACGTCCTCCGCGACGGCGGCCGAGACGATCTGCTCCGGCGTGAGCCGGATTCCCTGGTAGACCACCTCGAAGCCCGCGTCACGGGCCCGTACGGCGATCTGCTCGGCGCCGTTGGAGTGTCCGTCCAGGCCCGGCTTGCCCACCAGCAGGCGCAGCCGGCCCACGCCCAGGTCGTCGGCGGTGCGCGCGACCTTCTCACGGACCAGGGCGAGCGGGGTGCCGGCCTCGGCCGTCACGGCGACCGGCGCCGACGAGACGCCCGTCGGGGCCCGGAACTCGCCGAAGACGTCCCGCAGCGCCCAGGACCACTCGCCGGTGGTGACACCCGCGCGGGCGCACTCCACGGTCGCTTCCATCATGTTCTCGGTGCCGGCCGCGGCCTTCTTGAGCGCGGCGAGCGCCTCGGAGGCCCGTGCCTCGTCACGGTTGTCGCGCCACTCGTGCAGGGCCGCGACCACCCGGGCCTCGTTGGCGGGGTCCACCGTCATGATCGCCGCGTCCAGGTCGGCGGTCAGCGGGTTCGGCTCCGTCGTCTCGTAGATGTTGACGCCGACGATCTTCTCGTCGCCGCCCTCGATCCGTGCGCGCCGCGCGGCGTGCGAGGAGACGAGCTCCGACTTGAGGTAGCCGGACTCGACGGCGGCCATCGCGCCGCCCATCTGCTGGATCCGGTCGATCTCGGCGAGCGACTCGGTGACCAGCTCCTCCACCTTGGCCTCGATGACGTGCGACCCGGCGAAGATGTCCTCGTACTCCAGCAGGTCGCTCTCATGGGCGAGCACCTGCTGGATGCGGAGCGACCACTGCTGGTCCCAGGGACGCGGCAGCCCCAGTGCCTCGTTCCAGGCGGGCAGCTGCACGGCGCGGGCGCGGGCGTCCTTGGAGAGCGTGACAGCCAGCATCTCCAGGACGATGCGCTGCACGTTGTTCTCCGGCTGCGCCTCGGTCAGCCCGAGGGAGTTGACCTGCACGCCGTAGCGGAAGCGCCGCTGCTTGGCGTTCACGATGCCGTACCGCTCGCGGGTGACCCGGTCCCAGATGCGGCCGAAGGCGCGCATCTTGCACATCTCCTCGATGAAGCGGACGCCCGCGTTCACGAAGAAGGAGATACGGGCGACGACTTCGCCGAACTTCTCCTCGGGCACCTGTCCGGAGTCGCGCACCGCGTCGAGGACCGCGATGGCCGTCGACATGGCGTACGCGATCTCCTGGACCGGAGTGGCTCCCGCCTCCTGCAGGTGGTAGCTGCAGATGTTGATCGGGTTCCACTTCGGGATGCGGTTGACCGTGTACGTGATCATGTCGGTGGTCAGCCGCAGCGAGGGGACCGGCGGGAAGACGTGCGTCCCGCGCGAGAGGTACTCCTTGACGATGTCGTTCTGCGTCGTGCCCTGGAGCTTGTCGGGGTCGGCGCCCTGCTCCTCCGCGACCACCTGGTAGAGCGCCAGCAGCCACATCGCGGTGGCGTTGATCGTCATCGAGGTGTTCATCTGTTCCAGGGGGATGTCCTGGAACAGACGCCGCATGTCACCGAGGTGCGAGACGGGCACGCCCACCCGGCCCACCTCGCCGCGGGCGAGGATGTGGTCGGGGTCGTACCCGGTCTGCGTCGGCAGATCGAAGGCGACCGACAGACCCGTCTGGCCCTTGGCGAGGTTGCGCCGGTAGAGCTCGTTGGACGCCTCGGCGGTCGAGTGACCGGCGTACGTCCGCATGAGCCACGGGCGGTCCTTCTGACGTTCGGTCATCGATGAACCTCAGACGTTGCGGAAGCGGTTGATGGCGTCGATGTGCTGTGCGCGGAGCTCCTCGTTGCGCACGCCCAGGCCCTCGCGGGGCGCCAGCGCGAGGACGCCGACCTTCCCCTGGTGGAGGTTGCGGTGCACGTCGTACGCGGCCTGACCGGTGTCCTCGAGGGAGTAGACCTTGGAGAGCGTCGGGTGGATCTTGCCCTTGGCCACCAGCCGGTTGGCCTCCCAGGCCTCGCGGTAGTTGGCGAAGTGCGAGCCCACGATCCTCTTGAGGGACATCCACAGGTAGCGGTTGTCGTACTCGTGGTTGTAGCCCGAGGTCGAGGCACAGGTGACGATCGTGCCGCCCTTGCGGGTCACGTACACGCTCGCGCCGAAGGTCTCGCGGCCCGGGTGCTCGAAGACGATGTCCACGTCCTCGCCGCCGGTCAGCTCACGGATGCGCTTGCCGAAGCGCTTCCACTCGCGCGGGTCCTGGTTGTGCTCGTCCTTCCAGAACTTGTAGCCCTCGGCGTTGCGGTCGATGATCGCGGTCGCGCCCATCTTCCGGCAGATCTCCGCCTTCTGGTCGCTGGAGACGACGCAGATCGGGTTGGCGCCGCCGGCCAGCGCGAACTGCGTGGCGTACGAGCCGAGTCCACCGCTCGCGCCCCAGATCAGCACGTTGTCGCCCTGCTTCATGCCGGCGCCGTTGCGCGAGACGAGCTGGCGGTACGCCGTCGAGTTGACGAGACCGGGGGACGCCGCCTCCTCCCAGCTGAGGTGGTCCGGCTTGGGCATCAGCTGGTTGGACTTCACGAGCGCGATCTCGGCGAGTCCGCCGAAGTTCGTCTCGAAGCCCCAGATGCGCTGCTCGGGGTCGAGCATCGTGTCGTTGTGGCCGTCGGAGGACTCCAGCTCGACGGACAGGCAGTGCGCGACGACCTCGTCGCCGGGCTTCCAGGCGTTGACGCCGGGACCGGTGCGCAGCACGACGCCCGCGAGGTCGGAGCCGATGACGTGGTACGGGAGGTCGTGGCGCTTGCTGAGGTCGCTGAGCTTGCCGTACCTCTCCAGGAAGCCGAAGGTCGAGACCGGCTCGAAGATCGAGGTCCAGACGGAGTTGTAGTTCACGGAGCTGGCCATGACCGCGACGAGGGCCTCGCCCGGGCCGAGCTCGGGCACCGGCACGTCCTCGACGTGGAGGGACTTGCGCGGGTCCTTGTCGCGGCTGGCGACCCCGGCGAACATCTCCGCCTCGTCCTTGTGCACGGTCACCGCGCGGTACGACTCGGGGATGGACAGGGCCGCGAAGTCCGCGGCAGTGCTGTCCTGCGATTGGATCGCGTCCAGGATTTCCTTCACGGTGATGCCTCCGGCAGATCGGGTCTCCAACGCCGAGGGAACGCTGGAGGGACCCCTGTGGACAGGGGGGCGGTGCGGTGTGGAGGTGTGCCGTCGGTTCGGCGGGGTGGTGCTTCGGCCTGCTCGGTGGAGCAGAAGGGTTGCCTGTGACGCAGGCGTCCGGGCGCGCAGACACGGTGGATTGCGGGGACAGCCGACGTACGAGAGGTCTCTGCACGCCGGCCGCCCGGACACCTTCAACGTATGGCACTCCGTGACAGGTGGCAAGGCACCGAGTGCCAACAATTTCTCTCACTTGTCATCTGTACGGCACGCATGAGCAATATGATGGGCGCTATGTCTGATTGCTCCCGTAGGTGGAGCGGTTACGGCGTGGTGCGGTAGACGTACGGGGTCGTCGTGCTCAGGGCCGTGAAGCCGAGCCGGCGCAGGATCGGGGCCGAATCGTCGGTCGCGTCGACCTGCAGGTAGCGGTAGCCGCGCTCGGCGGCGATACGGGCCCGGTGGGCGATCAGCGCCCGGTAGATGCCCCTGCCCCGCCAGGGCGCCGCCGTCCCGCCGCCCCAGAGTCCGGCGAAGCCGGTTCCCGGATACAGCTCCATCCGGGCCGAGCTCACCGGCTCGCCGCCCGCCACGGCCAGGACGGCCACGAAGGTGTCGGGGGCCTCGGAGAGCCTGGTCAGGCTCTGGTGGCGCAGTCGGGAGCCGTCGGTGCCGAAGGCCAGTTCGTGGGCCCGGACCATCAGCTCCACCCCGGCCGCGTCGGTCACGGTCCGCAGCTCGACGCCTGCGGGGAGCTCCACGGACAGGGACAGCTCCGCCACCTCGGCGACCAGCAGCGTCTCCGTCGGCTCGGCCTCGAAACCGGCCGCGGCCAGCCGCCCGCCCAGATCGGCGGGGCTGTCGTGTGCGTACAGCTTCCATTCGAACACGTCGTGCCCGAGTGAGGTGTAGTGCTCCACCTGCGCCGCGATCGCCGCGTCCGCCTGTGCGGGACCGAGATCCGGAGCGGTCCAGACGACACCGTTCCAGTCGTCGGCGCCGCCGGTCTGCCGTACGAGGTCTCCCGTGCGTTCGACCCGTACACCGGGGCCGTCGGGGCGGGCGTGTTCACGCATCTCGTGGTCGAAGAGGGCCAGTGTGCTCCGGGGTTCCATCCGCGCATCCGACCATGCGCTGCGCCGCCGGGCCATCGGGTTTCCCCGGACGGGTGCGTCAACGGGGCGGGCGGGGGCAGACGGAAGTGATCTTGATCCGGACACGATGAACAGGGGTGGGGCACCCGATGCCGATACAGGTGGGCGGACACGTCCGAAGAGACCGCAGGTCCGAATTCAGCGTCCGCCGGACGGCGTTCGGCTTCGCTCTCGTCGCCGTACTGGTCTGCGGTGCCGGGCTGACCCTCCGCACGGCCCTGGACAGCGCCGAACGGCATCCGGTGGTCGCGGGCTTCTCGGTGGTCGCGGTGGTCTCCGGGGCGGTGGCGCTCCTGCGTCGCCGCCGCAACCGCAGGGTGGCCGCCAGGGCGGCGTCGGCGGCTCTGGACGCCGCGTACGAGGTGGTGGACACCGCGCTGGAGGACCGGCCCGTAGCCGGCCCCGAGCCTGTACAACGCCCCGAGCAGGTCGACTGGGAGGGCATGGACCCGTACGACTTCGAGGAGGCTGTCGCCGCCCTCTGCCGCCGGGACGGCTGCGCGGACGCCGAAGTCGTCGGCGGTGCCGGAGATCTGGGG
The DNA here is from genome assembly GCF_042796085.1 of Streptomyces sp. NPDC056452. Taxonomy (NCBI): domain Bacteria; kingdom Bacillati; phylum Actinomycetota; class Actinomycetes; order Kitasatosporales; family Streptomycetaceae; genus Streptomyces; species Streptomyces sp. NPDC056452. The sequence continues at coordinate 95,335 of NZ_JBHTRI010000027.1, read as the reverse complement.
GCCGATGTCGTGGGTACCACGCCCGACGGTCGCCGCCTGGTCGTCCAGTGCAAGAGGTACACGTCGGAGAACAAGGTCGGCTCGCAGGATCTCCAGCGTTTCGGCGGTACGTGCTACGCCGTCCACGAGGCCGGGACGGCCGTCGTCGTCACCACCGGCGCCTTCACCGAACCGGCTCTCGAGTACGCGGAGCAGTGCGGCATCGTCTGCGTCGACCTGGCCGGACTCGACGCATGGAGCGAGCACGGCGCCCCCCTGCCCTGGCATGCCGGGGAGCCCGCGCAGCCCGCCGAGAGCTGAACGCCCGCTCAGCGGTCCTTGAGGGCCTGCTGGATGGTGCGCATCACCTCGTCGAGCGGTGCATCGGTCCGCGCCACCGCGACCAGCACCTCGCCCTCCGTCGCCACGGAGGCGACCGGGGCCTTCGCGGGCTCGCTCCCCGCGGTCCGTCCGGCGCCGATCCCCGTCCCGAAGGTGTCCCGCACGATGGCGAAGGCGTGGTCGAGCTGGGCCTCCACATCGCCCTGGCCGCCCGCCCGCAGCCAGCGCCGCAGCACATGGTTGTGCGCGGTCACCACGGCGGACGCGGCCACCTCGGCCAGCAACGGGTCGTCATTGCCCACATGATGGTCGCGCTCGTCGAAATGGCCCAGCAGATAACGGGTGAACAGCCGCTCGTAGCGGGCCACCGAGGCGATCTCCGCCTCCCGGAGCGTGGGGACCTCACGGGTCAGCTTGTAGCGCGCCACCGAGACCGCCGGCTTCGCCGCGTACATCCGCATGACTTCCTTGATGCCGCGGCACACGGTGTCCAGCGGATGCTCATGCGCCGGGGCGGCATTGAGGACGGCCTCGGCCCTGACGAGGGTGTCGTCGTGGTCCGGGAAGATGGCCTCTTCCTTGGAGCGGAAGTGGCGGAAGAACGTACGCCGGGCGACCCCGGCAGCGCCCGCGATCTCGTCGACCGTCGTCGCCTCGTACCCCTTCGTGGCGAAGAGCTCCATTGCCGCGGCGGCCAGTTCGCGGCGCATTTTGAGCCGTTGGGCAGCGGCACGGGTACCTGCGGCACTCTCCGTGGCGTCGGGCGCGGCGGCGGAACGGGTGGACCTGGCAGGCTGCGACATGGTGTGAACGTAACTCATCCGTGCAGGAGAGTGCGCCTGTGGGGGCGGGTCGCCCGAGGGCCCGAGCAGCCCGCCCCACCCGGCTCCCGCCTCAGCGGCGGGCATATTCGCGGAAGCCGCGCCCCGTCTTGCGGCCGAGGCAGCCCGCGGCCACCAGATGCTCGAGCAGCGGCGCCGGGGCCAGGCCCGGATCGCGGAACTCGCTGTGCAGAACCTTCTCGATGGCGAGCGAGACATCGAGCCCGACGACGTCCAGGAGCTCGAACGGACCCATCGGGTAGCCGCCGCCCAGCTTCATCGCCGCGTCGATGTCGTCGAGCGTCGCGTAGTGCTCCTCGACCATCTTGATCGCGTTGTTGAGGTACGGGAAGAGCAGCGCGTTCACGATGAAGCCCGCACGGTCCCCGCAGTCGACGGGGTGCTTGCGCACCTTCACGCAGACCTCGCGCACCGTGGCGTGCACGTCGTCGGCGGTCAGCACGGTGCGGACCACCTCGACGAGCTTCATCGCGGGCGCCGGGTTGAAGAAGTGCATCCCGACGACGTCCTGGGGACGCGAGGTGACCTTCGCGATCGCCACGACCGGCAGCGAGGAGGTCGTGGTGGCCAGCACCGCACCCGGCCTGCAGACCTTGTCGAGCGTCGCGAACAGCTGCTGCTTGATGTCCAGGTCCTCGGCGACCGCCTCGACGGCGAGGTCGACCTCGGCGAACGCGTCCAGGGACCCGGCCGGTGTGACCCGTGCGAGTGTCTCCTCGCGCGCCTCGGCCGTCAGCCGCCCCTTGGAGACGGAGCGGTCCAGCGACTTGGCGATCCGGGCCTTGGCCGTGTCCGCCTTCTCCTGGCTGCGCGCGGCGAGCACCACGGTGTACCCGGCCTTCGCGAAGACCTCGGCGATGCCGGAAGCCATCGTCCCGGAGCCGGCGACACCGACCGAGGACACCTCGCGCCCGGCCACCGAACCCGCGTCGGCCAGGGGGGTCCGGGCGTCCGGCACCACGGTCTGGCCGCCGGGGGCGTCGTACGTGTAGAAGCCGCGGCCCGCCTTGCGGCCGGTCAGACCCGCCTCGCTGAGCTGCCCGAGCACCGGGGCGGGTGCGTGCAGCCGGTCGTGGGACGCCGAGTACATGGCCTCCAGGACCGTACGGGCCGTGTCGATGCCGATCAGGTCGAGCAGGGCGAGGGGGCCCATCGGCAGCCCGCAGCCCAGCTTCATCGCCGCGTCGATGTCCTCACGGGAGGCGTAGTTCGCCTCGTACATGGAGGCGGCCTGGTTCAGGTAGCCGAACAGCAGCCCGTCCGCGACGAATCCGGGGCGGTCGCCGACCGCGACCGGCTCCTTGCCCAGCTCACGTGCCAGCCGGGTGACGGTCTCCACGGCCGTCGGCGCGGTCAGCACGGAGGAGACCACCTCGACGAGCTTCATCGCGGGAGCCGGGTTGAAGAAGTGCAGGCCGAGGACGCGCTCGGGGTGCTGCGACTCGGCGGCCAGCCGCGTCACCGACAGGGCGTTCGTGCCGGTCGCGAGGATCGCGGTGGGGGAGACGACGGCGTCGAGCTCCCGGAAGACCTGCTGCTTGATCTCGTAGGACTCGGGCACGACCTCGATGACCAGCTCCGCGTCCGCGGCGGCCTGGAGATCGGAGAACGTGCGGAAGCGGGCGAGGATGTCGCGCCGCTCCTGCTCAGTGATCCGCTCGCGCTGCACGGCGCGTGCGGTGGAGGCCTCCAGGGACGCGACGGCCTGACGGGCGACGGCTTCGCTGATGTCGATGCCGATGACCTCGCGGCCCGCACGGGCCAGGACCTCGGCGATGCCGGTTCCCATGGTGCCGAGGCCGACGACGGCAATGGTGCTGAGCGGGGTGTCCATCACGGGACTCCAGGGTGAGTGACGACTGAGAGGAGCACGGGCGGCGCGTGCGGTCGAAGAGAACCGGCGCTCGGCGTGCGGGAGTTGTGTCGTGGTGCTCAGGGCCCGGGGCGTGCTGGGCACGCACAGGACCGGGGAAAGGGTGACGGACTCTGTCCCGAGTCGCGTCTCTCAAAGCTGCCGAACCGACAAGCACTCCGGGTGGCTGCGTCACCAGGCCACCCGAGTCGGCGGGTGTGTGTCCCGCTCACATGAGGTTAACCGGCAAGTAATGAGCGCGCCAGCCCTGGACGGATGTGCGCTGGCACACAGTTGGGACCGACACGGTGCGTGTGCGCCGATAAGCTGACTGTCATGGATGAGGAGTTGCGCTCGCTGACAGCCAGACTGCGGGACGAGGCCGAGGAACCGGCGGTCTACCAGCGACTCCTGGCCACGGACGACGACGAGGAGCTGGCACGCGTCCTCATCGAACCGGGGCGCCCGCTGTGGGCGCGCGAGATCGCGGCGTTCCGGCTCGGCTGCCGGGGCGACCGACGTGCCTTCGAGGCGCTGGTCCTCCTCCTCAACCACCGCGACCCCGAGCGCTGTGTGTCGGCCGCCCATGCCCTGCTGCTCCTCGACGACCCCCGAACACCCAGAGCCGCCGCGGCACTTGCCACGAACACACTGCGCACCGCCTACGCGGTGCACCCGGTGCGCCTGCTGACCGCCCTGCGCGCGCCGGAATCGGTGCCCGTGCTGGTCAGCACCCTGCGGCGACTGCTGACGCCGGAGGAACCGCACTGGCGCGTCGCACTCGCCTGCGTGGAGGGACTCGGGAGCCTGGGGGACCGCGAGGCCAGGCCGGTCCTTGAGGCCGCGCTGCCGCACCCCCGCCTCGGCCGGGCCGCGGCGGAGGCGCTCAGTCGGCTGCCGGCCCCCTGAGGGTCCGCACGTACCGGACCTCGGGCACCACGGCGCCGCCCACCTCGAAGGGCTCCTCGGCGCCGTCCGGCAGGAATCCCGCCCGCTCGTAGAAGCGCCGGGCGCGCCAGTTCTCCTTCAGCACCCACAGGGACATCTCGTGGAAACCCGCCGCCACGGCACGTGCGGTCAGCTCGGCCAGGAGTGCGCGGCCCGCCCCCGCGCCGGTCCGTTCCGGGTGCACGTAGATCGCGTACAGCTCGCAGCGCCCGGCACTGCCGGTGCCGTCGCGGTCGGGACCGTAACAGGCCCAGCCGGTGACGGCGGGGTCCGGTGCCGTCCTGGAGACGACGTCGACGGCCGGGCCCCCGGTGAGGAAGCCGCGCCGGCGCTCGGCATCCGACGCGATGTCCATCGCGTCCAGATACGGCTGCGGGATCATTCCGGCGTACGCGGTCTGCCAGCCGCGCACCCGGATCTCCGCCACGGCGGCGCAGTCGTCGAGAGTCATGTCCTCCACCCGCACGCCGGGGGCGTACGCGGGAGTGGGCCGTGTCGTCATACGGTCCATCCTGGCGTACGCCCCCGGCGGTGCGGCTGCGCGGTGAGGTTGCCCGGCGGGGCTGCCGGGCTGGGTTGCCGGGCGGGCTTCAGCCGCGGAAGCCGAGCAGCCCGTGCAGCGTGCTGCCCTTCGTGCTCGTCCCCGCCTTCGTGGCCTTCGGCGGCTTCGGCTCGGGCAGTGCCTCGCAGACCGCGTCCGCCCCGTTGCCGTCGGCGCGCGGGAGGGTGCCGTCGGTGAGGTAGTCCACCAGGTACGCGTCCAGACAGGCGCTGCCGCTCAGGGTGATGCCGTGGTTGCCGCCGCCCTCCTCGACGACCAGGCTGGAGCCCTTGAGCCTGCGGTGCATGGTGACACCGCCCTCGTACGGCGTGGCGGCGTCGTCGGTGGCCTGGAAGAGCAGCGCGGGCGGGATGCTCCGGTTGGTGACCCGCACCGGCTCCAGCGGTTCCACCGGCCAGGTGGCACACGGGGCGTTGTACCAGGTGTTGTTCCACGACATCAGGGGGGCCTTGCGGTGGGCCTGCCAGGTGTCGTTGCGCCAGGTGCTCCAGGTCCGGGGCCAGGCGGCGTCGCGGCACTGCACGGCCGCGTAGACGGAGTAGCCGTTGTCGCCGCTCGCGTCCATGGCCGCGAAGTTCTCGTACGCGGAGACCAGCGCCTCCTGGTCCTCGTCCTTCACGTACGCCGCGAACGCCTGGGCCAGGGAGGGCCAGTAGCCGTCGTAGTACCCGCCGGGCAGGAAGGTGTCCTCCAGCTCGCTGGGGCCGACCCTGCCGCCCGCGGGGTGTTCCTTCACCGCGGCGCGCATGTCGTACCAGGCGGCTTCGACGCCCGCCGGGTCGGTGCCGAGCCCGTAGGTGGCGTCGTTCTTCGCGACCCAGGCCGCGAACGCCTTGTGGCGGGAGTCGAACGCGTGGTCCTGGGCGAGGTTGTCCTCGTACCAGACGCCGTCCGGGTCGACGATCGAGTCGAGGACCAGGCGGCGCACGCGCTCCGGGAACAGCTTCGCGTACACCGCGCCGAGGTAGGTGCCGTAGGAGTAGCCGAAGTAGTTGATCTGCTGCGCGCCGAGGGCCCCGCGGATCACGTCGAGGTCCTTCGCGGCGCTGACCGTGTCCATGAAGGGCAGCAGGTCGCCGTGCTTCTCGCCGCAGGCCGCGGCGAAGGACGCGGCCCGGTCTCTGTTGGCCTTCTCGGCCTCGTAGGAGTCCGGCACGGCGTCGGGGCGCACCGGGTCGAAGTACTTCGGCACACAGTTCAGCGCGGGGGTGCTCTTCCCGACCCCGCGCGGGTCGAACCCGATCACGTCGTACTGGGCGGCGAGCTTCTTGGGGAGCGAGCCCGCCACGAAGCCCGCCATCGAGAGCCCGCTGCCGCCGGGGCCGCCCGGGTTGACCAGCAGCGGACCCTGCGAGGTCTTCGCCGTGTGCGGGATCCGGGAGAGCGCGAGGGTGACCCTTCTGCCCGACGGACGGTCATGGTCCAGCGGGGTGCGGACCGTTGAGCACTGCAGGGTCGGATACGACGCCGTCCCGCACGCGGTCCACTTGAGCGGTGCGACGGCGCGCGGTGCCGCCGTGGCCGCTTTGGCGGTCGCGGTGGACGGCGCGGCGGTCACCAGACCCGCGACCGTGGCGCCGACTGCGACCAGAATTCCTGCACGTTTCGTCATATGGCCTCCCGAGGTGGAGGGAACGCGCCTGTGAGCGGCACAGCCCCCGCCGGATGCTCCCCGAATTCGGGCACGGCAGGACAGATTCCATCGAGAGTTGACCCGTTCGGGCAGGGGTGCGGGCGCGGTCAGAGCAGGGTGAGCTGGGTGGGGCCGCTCGCGGGGGCGTCGGGCAGGGGCACCGGCACCTCGGGTGCGGAGATCCGGCGGGTCTCGCCCCGGTGTGCGGGACCGATGCCGAACTCGGCCGCCAGTTCGTGCACCCTGCGGGTGATGCGGCGCTGGTACCAGGTCGGCGCGTACGCCCCGTCCGCGTACATCCGCTCGTACCGCCGCACCAGGTGCGGATGGTGCTCGCCCAGCCACTGCATGAACCACTCGCGCGCGCCGGGGCGCAGATGCAGCACGAGCGGGGTCACCGACGTGGCCCCGGCGGCGGCGATGGCGCGGACGGTGGTGCGCAGCTGATCGGGGCCGTCGCTCAGGAAGGGGATGACCGGCGCCATCAGCACACCGCAGCCGATGCCGTTGTCGGTCAGGGTGCGCACGACGTCCAGGCGGCGCTCGGGGGAGGGGGTGCCCGGCTCGACCGTGCGCCACAGAGAGGGGTCGGTGAAGCCGACCGATACGGAGATGCCGACCTCGGTGACCTCGGCCGCCTGCCGCAGCAGCTCCAGGTCTCGAAGGATCAGGGTGCCCTTCGTCAGGATCGAGAAGGGGTTCGCGTGATCACGCAGGGCAGTGATGATGCCCGGCATCAGCCGGTAGCGGCCCTCCGCCCGCTGGTAGCAGTCGACGTTGGTGCCCATCGCGATGTGCGCACCGTGCCACTGCCGTGAGGCGAGGTGACGGTTCAGCAGTTCGCCGGCGTTGATCTTGACGACGATCTGGGAGTCGAAACCGAGGCCGGTGTCCAGGTCCAGATAGCTGTGGGACTTGCGGGCGAAGCAGTACACGCAGGCGTGGGAGCAGCCCCGATAGGGGTTCACGGTCCATTCGAACGGCATGCGGGACGCCCCGGGCACCCGGTTCACGATCGAGCGGGCCCGGATCTCGTGGAAGGTGATCCCTCGGAATTCGGGGGTGTCGAAAGTGCGCGTGGTCACCGCGTCCGCGGCGAAGAGCGCGCCGTTCCCCGCCTTTGCGGTGTTCTCGGCCAGATTGTCCCAGCGCATGGACGCCTCCTTGGTAGCACTGCGCAGAGAATAGAACACTTGTTCCCTTGATCGTGCGCGGTGGGATCACGAGGCCCGATTTTGAGGGGCAGTACCGGAGGTGGTTGGCTCAGCTACACCCCGAACAACCGAGTGCTGAGGAGCAGGCATGGCGCAGGTCGAGGCCACGACGGAGCGGATCATCGCGGCGGACGCAGAGACTGTGTTCGATGCGCTGGCCGACTACAAGGAGGTCCGGGGCAAGGTGCTGACGGGCCACTTCAGCGAGTACGAGGTGCGTGAGGGCGGAGACGGCGAAGGCACCCTCGTGCACTGGAAGCTCCAGGCCACCAGCAAGCGGGTCCGCGACTGCCTGCTCGAGGTCACCGAGCCGACCGACGGGCAGCTGGTCGAGAAGGACCGCAACTCCTCCATGGTCACCACCTGGACCGTCACTCCGGCCGGTGAGGGCAGGTCCAGGGCCGTCGTCTCGACCGTCTGGGACGGTGCCGGCGGCATCGGCGGCTTCTTCGAGAGGACCTTCGCGCCGAAGGGCCTCGGCCGGATCTACGACGAGCTCCTGCAGAACCTCGCCACCGAGGTCGAGAAGTAGTCCGTCCGCCGACCCCGTCGGTTCCACAGCCGGCCTCACCGGAACGGGTGGTTTTCCGGGACGGCCGGTTGTGCGCCGTAGCGCCTCCCACCGGCGCATAAGCCCTCTGTGTGCGCCTCCCGTGCGCCCGGTCGCGTTTGCCCTGCCTTGCCGCCTGATGCGAGAAATGGGCGGCGCAGCAGCGACGAGGGGAGCGTCACGTGGTGGGTGGGATCACTCTGGTGAAGGACGAGCCGAGTGGCGCAGGAGGCGCCGCGGCCGCGCCACCCCCACCGCCCTCCGCAGTGCCCGAGGACATCAGCCCCCGCCGGGTCCGCCTCGTCTTTCTCGGGCTGATGCTCACCCTGCTGCTCGCGGCGCTCGACCAGATGATCGTGGCCACCGCCCTGCCGAAGATCGTCGGCGAGCTCCACGGCTTGGACAAGATGTCCTGGGCCGTCACGGCCTATCTGCTCGCCTCCACCATCGGCCTGCCGGTCTACGGAAAGCTCGGCGACCTCTTCGGCCGCAAGGGCGTCTTCCAGTTCGCGATCGTCGTCTTCGTCATCGGGTCCGCGCTCGCCGGCTGGTCGCGCACGATGGACGAACTCATCGCCTTCCGGGCCGTCCAGGGCATCGGCGGCGGCGGACTCATGATCGGCGTCCAGGCGATCATCGCCGACATCGTCCCGCCCAGGGAACGCGGCCGCTACATGGGCCTCATCGGGGCCGTCTTCGGCCTCGCGTCCGTCGCCGGACCCCTGCTCGGCGGCTTCTTCACCGACCACACCTCCTGGCGCTGGTGCTTCTACATCAACGTGCCGTTCGGCCTGGTCACCCTCGCCGTCATCGCCGTCGTACTGAAGCTGCCCAAGCCTGCCGTCCGCCCCCGCCTCGATGTGCTCGGGGCGCTGCTGCTCGCCGCCGCCTCGACCTGCCTGGTGCTGCTGACCAGTTGGGGCGGTACGGAGTACGCCTGGGGCTCGCGCACCGTCCTCGGGCTCGCCGCCGGTGCTGCCGGAACGGCTCTGCTCTTCCTCGCCGTCGAACACCGCGCGGCCGAACCCGTCATCCCCCTGCGGCTGTTCCGCGACTCGGTCTTCAACGTCACCGCGCTCGTGGGGGCCGTCATCGGGGTCGCGCTCTTCGGAGCCGCCAGCTACCTGCCGACGTACCTCCAGATGGTCGAGGGCGCGACCGCGACCGAGTCGGGCCTGCTGATGCTGCCCATGATGGGCGGCATCGTCGGCGCGTCCATCGTCTCCGGCCAGCTGATCTCCCGGACCGGTCGCTACCGGATCTACCCCCTCGTCGGCAGTGCGGTCTCGGCCGTCGGCATGTGGCTGCTCTCCCGGCTGGAGACCGGCACCTCGGCGGTCGAGTACGGCTTCGGGCAGGCCGTGCTGGGCATCGGGATCGGCCTGGTCATGCCGGTGCTCGTCCTCGCCGTGCAGAACTCCGTACGCCCCGCCGACCTCGGCAGCGCAACCAGCGCCAACAACTACTTCCGCCAGATCGGCGGCAGCGTCGGCGCGGCGATCTTCGGAACCCTGTTCGCGGGGCGGCTCGGGGACGCCCTCGGGGTGCGGCTCCCGGCCGGAGCAGACCTGCCCGACCCCGAGTCGATCACCCCGCAGCTGGTCCACGCCATGGAGCCCGCCCTGCGCGACGCCTACATCCAGGCGTACGCCGACGCGATGCCGCGGATCTTCCTCTACCTCGTGCCGGTGCTCCTGCTCGGCCTGTTCCTCGCCTTCTTCCTCAAGGAGAAACCCCTGGTGTCCCACCACAGCCCCGGCACGGCCGCCGACCCGTCCGCGACGCACTCCACGATCCCCGCCGCCCGCACCGATCCCGGCCCGCCCCCGGCCGGACGGCTGTCGGGCGTCCCGGTCTGCGGCAGCGTCCAGCACCCCGACGGTACGAAGGTGGGGCGCGCCGCCCTCACCCTCATCGACGTCCAGGGGCAGCAGATCGGGCGAGGCGCGAGCGGCGACGACGGGCGCTACGCGCTGAGCGCGCCCGGTGCCGGCTCCTACGTGCTGATCGCCGCGGCGGGCGGGCACCAGCCGCAGGCCGTCAGCGTCACCGTCGGCGAGCGGCCCGTGGAGCTCGATGTGGTGCTCGGCGGTGCGGGACGGCTCGCGGGCGCGGTCGTCACCCCGGACGGCGCCCCGGTCCGCGACGCGGCGGTGACGCTGACCGATGTGCGCGGCGAGGTCGTCGCGACCACCCGCACGGGGCGCGAAGGCAGCTACGTGATCGGCGAGCTGGTGGCCGGCGAGTACACCCTGGCGGCCAGCGCCCCCGCCTTCCGCCCCGCCGCCCTGCCGGTCAGCGTGCAGGCCGCGAGGGAGACCAGGCAGGACATCGAACTGGCAGGCGGAGCCGTGCTGCGCGGTGTCGTGCGGGCTCCCGGCGGGCGGGTCGTCGAGGACGCCAGAGTCACCCTGCTGGACGCGGCCGGCAATGTCGTCGACACGCTCGCCACCGGACCTGACGGAGCGTTCCGCTTCGTGGACCTGTCGACCGGTGAGTACACCGTGATCGCCGCCGGCTACCCGCCGGTCGCCACCGTGCTCCAGGTCCCCGGAGGCGGACGGACCGAACGCGATCTCCAGCTGGGGCACGAGGACTGAACAGCCCGCGACGGGGGAGTCAGTAGGCATGAACGTGTCGGAGGGGCATCGCGAGGCGTGGGAAGGCTTCTGGGCGGCCACGTCGGGCGCACCGGGTGAGGCGCTCTGGGACGCCGAGCCCTCCCTGGCCGCCCTGCCGCACAGCAGGCTGCTCCTGCCGTACGCCGACGCCTCGTTGCCCGTCGTCGACCTGGGCTGCGGCAACGGCACCCAGACCCGCGCTCTCGCCACCCTCTTCCCACGGGCGATCGGTGTGGACCTGTCGCATGCGGCGATCGGGCACGCACGCCGGGCGGACCCCGAAGGCGTTGCCGAGTTCGCCCGGCTCGACCTGGTCGACGGGGAGGCGGTGCGGGCGCTCCACGAAAGGATCGGCGATGCCAACGTCTACATGCGTGCGGTCATCCACCAGAGCGAGCCGGAGGCCAGGCCCGCCGTCGCCGCGGCCGTCGCGGAACTGGCGGGGGAGAAGGGGCGGGCGTTCGTGACCGAACCGACCCCGGCGGCCAAGGACGTGATCCGGCGGGCGGCGGCGGGCCCTGACGGGCCACCCCCGAAGCTGCGCCGCTCCCTCGACCCGCGGCTGAAGCCCGCGAGCGCCACGGCGGAGGAGGTGCCCGAACTCCTGCGGGCCGCGGGCCTGACCGTACTGGCAGACGGAGACACCATGCTCGCCCAGACCGAGTACCTGGCGGACGGCACCCGCATCGAACTGCCCGCCCGCTGGCTCGTCCTGGCCGGCGCGCCCCGGGCCGTCTGACACCGCGAGCGGCCGGGCCCGCACCCGGTGCGTTCACGGCAGCAGGCGCGGCCTCCTCTTCGCCGCGACGTCCTCGACCCAGCCGAAACACACCGCAGCGGCGGCTATGAGCACCCAGGCGACACCGAACTGCACCCACAGGCTGTCCAGCGGAAGATGCCGCTCCAGGGCCGGCACCTCCCACATCAGGTCGATCAGCGGCACGGCGGCCATCAGCGCCACCTCGTGCCAGAGGTAAACGGTCACGGCGCGCGCGTTGAACACGGTGACGAGCCGGTCCGCCACCGGATGGCGCGCGAGGGCGTCGAACCGGGGCCGGAAGCGCAGCAGAAGCAGCACGAACCCCGCCGACCACAGCGCCTGGGCGAGCGGAATGCCGTCCAGGTCGAACGAGCCGTCCACCCGGTGCCGCACCGCCCACCAGGCACCGGCCGCCATCAGCGGCAGCGCGGCGGCAGCCGCCCCCGCCCCGCGCAGCCGGTCCAGGACGCCCTCCCGGTGCGCGAAGCCCAGCAGCCAGCAGAACAGGAACACCGACAGGTCGCTGACCGCGCTGCCGAGCCGCCCCTCCGGCACGCCCGTCACCGTCTCCAGGACCACGACGGGCACGAGCGACAGCGCGAGCACGGGGAGCGGAGCCTTCCTGAAGACGCGCAGCAGAGCCGGCGACAGCAGCACGAACCACAGATAGGCGCGCAGGTACCAGAGCACCGCCCAGGCCTGCTCGCCCCACGCGTTGCCCGGCGGATCACCGAGCGGAAGCACCCAGTACAGGACATCCGGTCCGGGCACCCAGCCGTGGAGCAGCATCGCCACCCCGAGCACGAGGCCGAAGAACCACACCGGAATCAGCAGCCTGCGCAGCCGGCCGCGGATCACCCCCGCGGCGGGCCGCTCCAGCGAGCGGGCCATGAGCGAACCGGCCAGCGCGAACATCACGCCCATGGAAGGGAAGAGGAACCCCAGCCACGGCCACGCGAAGGTGTGGTACGCCACGACGCGTACGAGCGCCAAGGCCCGCAGCACGTCGAAGGAGCGGTCGCGGCCGGTTCCCGGCCCGGCCGCCGGTGGTGGTGGTGGTGGTGGTGGTGGTGGTGGTGCGAGCGTCGTCCTGCGGTGCGCACCCGCCATCACCCGGCCTCCGCACCCGGCCGGTGCGCGCCCACTTCACCGGTGCGCTTCAGCTTCTGCCAGCGCAGCCGGCCGCCCGTCGCGGCGGTCACGCACGAGTGGATCAGTACGAGGTACATCAACTGCCGGTACGCGAGCTGCTGGAGCGGCAGCATCAGCAGGTACCGGTACTTCTCCCGGTCGAGACGGAAGGCGTAGGCCGCACAGAACACCTGCACGCCCAGCACCACGAGCCATGCGAGCAGCGAGGCCCTGAAGTCCACGAAGACCATCGCGTAGAGCGTGAACACATCGATGAGCGGGGCGAAGACCGGCGTGACGATCTGGAAGAGGACGACCAGCGGCATGCCGACCCGGCCGAAGCGCCCGGACGGCCCCCGGTCGGTCACGGACCCGCGGTGCTTCCAGAGCGCCTGCATCGTGCCGTAGCTCCAGCGGTAGCGCTGACGCCACAACTGGCCCAGTGTCGCGGGTGCTTCGGTCCAGGCACGGGCGTGCTCGGCGTACACGACCCGCCAGCCCGCCCGGTGCAGGGCGATCGTGATGTCGGTGTCCTCGGCGAGCGTGTCCTCGCTCATCCCGCCGACCTCGAGGACGGCCGAGCGGCGGAACGCCCCGATCGCGCCGGGGATGGTGGGCATGCAGCGCAGCAGGTCGTACATCCTGCGGTCCAGGTTGAATCCCATCACGTACTCGATGTGCTGCCAGGCGCCGATCATCGTGGAGCGGTTGCCGACCTTCGCGTTGCCTGCGACGGCGCCGATCTCCGCGTCGGCGAAGGGCTGCACGAGCCGGTGCACCGTGTCCGGTTCGAAGACGGTGTCCCCGTCCATCATCACGACGATGTCGTAACGCGCCTGCCGCACACCGTTGTTCAGCGCCGCGGACTTGCCCGCGTTCTCCTGCCGTACGACCCGGACGTTCGGCAGGCCGAGCGACTCGACGATCTCGGCCGTGCCGTCGGTCGAACCGTCGTCGACGACCACGATCTCGATCGGATGCGTGCTCGCCGTGAGGGAGCCGATGGTGCTCGCGATGCACTCCTTCTCGTTGTACGCGGGAACGATCACGCTCACCGGCCCGGTCACCTCCGGACCCCAGGAGAACCGGCGCCGGTTGCGCCGGCGGTGGTGGCGCCGCGCGAGCAGGAGCATCAGGCCGAACCGGCCAAGGACGGCGAACCCGACGACCGCCAGCACCGCCGCCAGCCCGGGAACGGTCCATTCGGCGACCGCGACAGCCGCGAGCAGCGCACGGCCCTCCCAGCGCGTGGCCGTGTCCGCGGTGCGATGGGCGGCCTGTGCCAAGGAGGTGCCCTCGGGGCCCTGTGCTCCGGGGCCGGCAGGCACGTCATCCTGGGCCCGCTCCGCCTCGGCGGCCTGCTGCTGCGCGCCGCTGACGGTGGTGAAGGTGTAGCCCTTCGCCTTCATCTTCTTGATGTACTCCGGCAGCGCGGCCAGCGTCTCGGAGCGGTCGCCGCCGGAGTCGTGGAAGAGCACCGAAGCGCCCTTCCCGGCCTTCGGAGTCGCCCACTTGATGATCTTGGAGACCCCGGGCCGCTGCCAGTCCTCGCTGTCGGTGTCGATGAACACGCTGGTGTAGCCCATCGCGCCGAGCCGCTGGTAGACCGGCCAGCTGTAGTCGTCGATCGCCTCGTTCGTCGAGGAGTACGGCGCACGGAACAGCGTGGTCGTGATGCCCGCGGCGCCCGCCAGCGCGAGCTGCGTCTGGGCGATCTCCCGCTTGACCCGTGCCTCGCTCTGGTAGGAGAGGTCGACGTGGGTGAAGGTGTGGACGCCCACTTCGCTGCCGTCGTCGACCATCCTGCGCACCACGTCCGGATAGCGCGAGATCATCGAGCCGACGAGGAAGAAGGTGCCCGGGACGTCGTTGTCGTCCAGGACGTCGAGCACCTTGCCGGTCCACTCCGGGTCGGGGCCGTCGTCGAAGGTGAGCACGATGGTCTTGTCCGGTACGGACTGGGCTCGGGCGCTTCCGCCGGCGAAGCTCAGCAGCGGCCCGCCGTCCAGGACGCTGTCGGGCACGGTGTCCGCGGAGGCCCCGGAGCGCACCCGCTGGTCGTCGCCGACCTCGGCGCGGAGGTAGCCGTCGAGGAGCATGACGCAGACGAGCCCCAGGAGAAGCAGCAGAGCCATGATGACGCGCGGTTTCGGGACCGCCTGGCGCCGGACCCGGTCGATCGTGCCGGGGGTGGCATGGCGCCGTCGGGAGGCCGCCATCAGCCCGCCCCGCCGGACGGGGACGGGGTGCCGGACGGGGACGTCGTGCCGAACGGGTTCGGCGCGCCGCTCGGGGGCGCCCCGGAGCCGCCCGGTGCCGAACCGTACCCGGGCCGCATCCCGCCGCCCGGGCCCGCCTCCGCGGCCGGGCCGCCGTCGAAGGGCAGCAGCTGGGACGGGGTCAGCGAGATGCCCCCCACGAAGGCGAGCCCCAGCACGGCGGCGTAGCCGGCGCAGGTGATGCCCAGCAGCATGCCGGCGCGGCGCAGCAGCCGGGCCCGGCGGCCGGAACTGTCCACGAACACGGGTCCCTCCTGGGACCGTGCCGCCGAGCGGGGCCGCCCTGCGTGTGCCCGGCGCCGGCCACGCGGTGCCGGGTCTTTCTCGATGACGGGGTCGGATTGCATGTGCGCATGGTGGCGAACCCCGTTGTGCGAAACCTGGAGCTTTGCTGGCCGTCCGCTGTGAAAGGGGGCCGAACCTGTCGGGCCACTGAGAGTGCGGCCGACGCCCTCGGCGCTCCTGGCCCGGCACCGACCGCCGCTGAACGGCGAGTTGACGGAAATCGGGTCCACCGTCCGGCCCCGCCCATGAGTTGGCTGTGTCTTCGCACGGACCCGCGATGTGAGAGGTTCGTGGTGTCCCGGCACCATCGGCTGCCGTTTCCGGACGCGACTTCCGAGAACAGGTGCACACATGATGCAAAGGCGCACACGCGTTTCCTCCGCCCTCGCCGGGCTGGTCGCACTGGGCCTCGCCTGTTCGGCCTGCGCGACCGGAACCGCGGCCGACCAGACCAAGGGGTCGGCCCCCTCCCCGCGCAGCGCACCGCAGACCGCCTACACCCCGTACGTGAGCGCCACGACCCCCGCCGACACCGATACCGCCGTCATCGCCGACACGTACAACCTGGCCTTCGTCACCGCCGACGGCTCCGGCTGCACACCCGTCTGGGGCGGAACCGAACCCGCCGCCAGTGAGGCGGTCGTGGCGCGGGTGGCCGCCCTGACCGCCACCGGGGCGGAAATCCGGGTCTCCTTCGGCGGTGCCGCGGGCACCGAGACGGCACTGGCCTGCGACAGTGCGGAGGAACTGGCCGACGCCTACGCCGAGGCGCTCGACGCGGTCGGTGCCACCGAGGCCGACTTCGACATCGAGGGCGACGCGCTGACCGACCGCGCCTCGGTCACCCGCCGCAACGAGGCCCTGGCCCTCCTCCAGAAGGAGCGCGACCTCGACATCACGTACACGCTCCCCGTGATGCCCGACGGACTCGAGGACAGCGGGCTCGCCCTCGTCGAGGACGCGGCCGACCGGGGCGTCCGGCTCTCCGCGGTCAACATCATGGCCATGAACTACAGCTCGTCCCACCGCGGCGACATGGGCGACTACGCGGAGCAGGCCGCGGCGGCGGCCCACGACCAGCTCGTGGACGTACTCGGGCTGTCGCAGGACGCGGCGTGGCAGGCACTCCACCTCACCGTGATGATCGGCGTCAACGACGTGGCGGGGGAGACCTTCACCCTCGCCGACGCCGCTTCCCTGCGCGGCTTCGCCACCCGGAAGGGGGTCGGCGCGCTCTCCATGTGGGCGGCCTTCCGCGACCGGCCGTGCGCCGACGGCGAGGACACGACGGTGGCCGACGACACCTGCAGCGGGGTCGATCAGGAGCCGGGAGCGTTCGCCGAAGCCCTGAGCGGCTGAGCGGCCCGGTCGAACGCCGGGCTCAGCGCAGCGGGTCCTCCCGGACCAGCGACATCAGCGCCTTGGCCCCCGGGCTCATGGCCCGGGCCGGCGGGAGCAGCACGACGCTCTCGTAGACCGGCCGGTGCGCACCGTCGAGCTCCACCACCACGAGCCCCCGCGCCTCCTGCTTGCGGGAGAAGTGGTGCGGCACCACCGCGATGCCGAGACCCTCATGGACCAGCTCCAGCAGGCTGTGCACGTCGTTGACCTCGAGCGCCACCGTGCGGCGCACCCCCGCCGCGGCGAACGCCTCGTCCGCCGCGCGGCGCGGGCCCCAGTCCGGATGGAAGTCGATGAACGACTCGCCGTGCAGCCCGGTCCAGGCCACCCGGGGCTCCTCCGCGAGACGGTGACCGGGGGCGCACAGGACGACCATGGGCTCCCGCGCCAGCGGCATCAGCTCGCCCGGCCACTCCAGCGGGCTGACGGTGGCGGCGAACGCGAGGTCCAGGCGCCCGCCGGCCACCCCCTCCAGCAGGCTGGAGGTACCTTCCTGCCGCAGCCGGATCTCCATGTGCGGATGGTCCCGGTGGAAGGCCGCGAGCAGCCGGGCCGGGCTGACCCCGGCCACGCACTGCTCGACCCCCAGCGTCAGTGTGCCGCGCAGCAGCCCACGCACGGCGTCGACGGCGTCTCGCGCCGCCCGCGCCCCCGCCAGCGTGCGCTCCGCCTCCACGAGCAGCGCCTGACCGGCCTCGGTGAGCCGCACCGTGCGCGTCGTACGGCTGAACAGAGGGGTCTTCAGCTCGTGCTCCAGCGCCCGGACGGACGCGGACAGCCCGGACTGGGACACGGCGAGGCGTTCGGCCGCGCGGGTGAAGTGCTGCTCCTCCGCGACGGCCACGAAGTGCTCCAGCTGACGCAGTTCCATGATTGAGCAATCTAGTCGATGAATCCCAGCGGAATCTCCTGTTGGACCGCTGGATCGTTCTCCGCCAGTCTGGACGCTGCGCACCAGACCTGGCGCGCTCCCCCCGGACCTCTCCCGTGGAGTGCTCGCATGTACCTTCCGTCCGCCGACCGCTACACCGCCATGCCCTACCGGCGCACCGGACGCAGCGGCCTGCTGCTTCCCGCGCTGTCGCTCGGGCTCTGGCACAACTTCGGAGGCGACCGGACCCCGGAGAGTCAGGGCGAGATCCTCCGCAGGGCGTTCGACCTGGGCATCACCCACTTCGACCTCGCCAACAACTACGGCCCGCCCCCCGGCTCCGCCGAGATCGCGATGGGCCGCGCCCTGAAGACGGACTTCGCCCGTCTCCGGGACGAGATCGTCATCTCCACCAAGGCCGGCTACCACATGTGGGACGGCCCGTACGGCGAGTGGGGGTCCGCCAAGTACCTGCGCTCCTCGCTGGACCAGAGCCTGACCCGGCTCGGCATCGAGTACGTCGACATCTTCTACTCGCACCGCTTCGACCCCGACACCCCGCTCGAGGAGACGATGCGGGCGCTCGACACCGCGGTCCGCCAGGGCAAGGCGCTGTACGCCGGCATCTCCAACTACTCCGCCGAGCAGACCCGCGAGGCCGCCCGGATCCTGAACGACCTGGGTACCCCGCTCCTCATCCACCAGCCCCGCTACTCGATGCTGGACCGCTGGGTGGAGGACGGGCTGCTGGACGCCCTGGACGAGCTCGGCACCGGCTCCATCGCCTACTCGCCGCTGGAGCAGGGCATCCTCTCCGACCGCTATCTGCGGGGCATTCCGGAGGGCTCGCGCGCGGCGGGTACCAGCCCCTTCCTGTCGGCCGACTCCGTCACCCCCGAGCTGGTGAGCCGGCTGGGCGCGCTGAACGAGCTGGCGCGGGAGCGCGGGCAGTCCCTGGCCCAGCTGGCGCTGGCCTGGGTGCTGCGCGGCGGCCGGGTCACCTCCGCCGTCGTCGGCGCGAGCAGCGTCGCCCAGCTGGAGAACAGCGTGGCGACGGTCCGCAACCTGGAGTTCGGCGAGGACGAGCTCGCCCGCATCGACGAGCTCGTCAAGGGCACGGTCCGGCCCTGACGGCCCGCCGCCCCGACGGCCGGCGCACCGGCGGCCCGACGGGTCAGAGCCAGCCGTTGCGCCGGAAGCCGCGGTGGATGACGAAACAGGCGACGGCCATCACACCTACGACGAACGGGTAGCCGTAGGTCCAGTGCAGTTCCGGCATGTGGTCGAAGTTCATGCCGTACACCCCGCACACCATGGTGGGAACGGCGATGACGGCCGCCCATGCGGTGATCTTGCGCATGTCCTCGTTCTGGGCGACGGTCACCTGCGCGAGATGGGCCTGCAGCACGGAGTCGAGCAGAGCGTCGAACGCGGCGATCTGCTCGGCCGTGCGGGCCAGGTGCCCTGCGACATCGCGGAAGTAGGGCTGGAAGTCCGGCCCCACCGGCTCCATCGTGCGGCTCGCCAGGGCCTGCAGGGGCCGGTCCAGCGGGGACACCGCCCGCTTGAACTCCAGCAGCTCACGCTTCAGCTGGTAGATGCGGCCCGCGTCGCCCCGGCCGGCGTGCTCGCTGAAGACGGCGGTCTCCACGGCGTCGATGTCGTTCTGCATGGACTCGGCCACGCCGAGGTAGGCGTCGACCACATGGTCGGCTATCGCGTGCAGCACGGCTGCGGGGCCCTTCGCCAGCTGCTCCGGCGCGGACTCCAGGCCCTCGCGCAGCGGTCCGAGCGAGCCGTGGCTGCCGTGCCGGACGGTGATCACGAAGTCGGTACCGGTGAAGACCATGATCTCCCCGGTGTCCACCACCTCGCTGGTCGCGGTGAGTTCCTCGTGCTCGACGTAACGGCACGTCTTGAACACGGCGAACAGCGTCTCGTCGTACCGCTCGACCTTGGGCTGCTGATGGGCGTGCACCGCGTCCTCGACGGCCAGCGGATGCAGCGCGAACAGTTCGGCGACACCGGCGAACTCTGCCGCGGTCGGCTCGTGGAGCCCGAGCCAGACGAAGCCCCGGCCGGAGGCGCGGACCCGTCGCAGGGCCTCGTCCGCCGGGCAGTCGAACGGATGCCGCACCCCGTCCTCGTACAGCACGCAGTTGACCACCGCGCTGCCGAGCGGCGAGCGCGCGGGGTGGCTCAGGTCCACCTTGCTGCGGTAGGCACGGCGTACCACGCGGCGGAGGCTGCGGATCATCGTCACGGGGGCTCCTTCGCACGATCGGCGGCCAGTGTGCCACCGACGCGGGACCGTCCGGCCGCCGCCCCCGGCATCACCGGACTGGACCAGTGACAGATGCTGACGGCTCTGGTCCGGTGCCCTTGCGGCGCGTACCGTAATGCGGCACGAAGATCTTCTTCCCGGGGGCGGGCAGGGGATATCCGTCAGCCCTGCGGGTACCGATGTCGCACGACCGATGCGGTAGCCGTTCGACCGCACCCGACCGACCAGCGACAGGACCGTGCACCGTGAAGATCCTCGTCAGCGCCGACATGGAGGGCGCCACCGGCGTGACCTGGCCGGCCGACGTGCTGCCAGGCACCCCGCAGTGGGAGAGGTGCCGTTCCCTGTTCACCTCCGATGTGAACGCGGCGGCTCTCGGCTTCTACGACGGGGGCGCCGACGAGGTGCTCGTCAACGAGGCCCACTGGTCGATGCGCAACCTCCTCCTGGAGCGGCTCGACGACCGCGTCCAGATGCTCACCGGCAGGCACAAGTCCCTCTCCATGGTCGAGGGCATCCAGCACGGGGACGTCGACGCCATCGCGTTCGTCGGCTACCACACCGGTGCGGGCACGGAGGGCGTGCTCGCGCACACCTACCTCGCCAACTCCATCACCGGGGTCTGGCTGAACGGTGTCCGCGCCAGCGAGGGCCTGCTCAACGCCCATGTGGCGGCGGAGTACGGTGTCCCCGTCATCCTGGTCACCGGCGACGACCTGACCTGCAAGGACGCAGAGCTGTACGCCCCCGACGCCCGCAAGGTCGCGGTGAAGGACCATGTCTCGCGGTACGCCGCCGTGTGCCGCACCCCTGCCCGTACCGCCGCCGACATCAGGGCGGCGGCCAAGGACGCGACCGCCCTCGCGGTGCGCCACGCCCCGGTGACCGGGGGCTCCTACACGGTGGAGCTCGAATTCGACGCCGCGCATCTGGCGGCGGCAGCGACCGTGGTCCCCGGCGTGGCGCCCAGTGGCGAGCGGCGCGTCGCCTATACCAGCGGGACGATGTACGAAGGTATTCGCACGTTCAAGGCGGTGACGACGATCGTGTCGTCCGCCGTGGAGGAACAGTATGGCTGAGACGACCGACCCGCCCGGAGCTGTCGACGACCTGGCGCTCGACGAATCCGTGACGTTCACCTCCGAACTGATCCGGATCGACACCACCAACCGCGGCGACGGCAGCTGCCGGGAGCGCCCGGCCGCCGAGTACGTCGCCGAACGGCTGGCCGCCGCCGGACTGGAACCGACGCTGCTCGAGCGCACGCCCGGACGGACGAACGTGGTCGCCCGGATCGAGGGCACCGACCCGTCCGCCGACGCACTCCTCGTGCACGGGCACCTCGACGTGGTGCCCGCCGAGGCCGCCGACTGGACCGTGCACCCGTTCTCGGGCGAGGTGCGCGACGGGGTCGTATGGGGACGCGGCGCCGTCGACATGAAGAACATGGACGCGATGGTCCTCGCCGTCGTCCGGGCCTGGGCGCGCGCGGGTGTCCGCCCGCGCAGGGACATCGTCATCGCCTACACGGCCGACGAGGAGGCCAGCGCCGACGACGGTTCCGGTTTCCTCGCCGACCGGCACCCGGAGCTCTTCGAGGGCTGCACGGAAGGCATCAGCGAATCCGGGGCATTCACCTTCCACGCCGGACCCGGCATGTCGCTCTACCCGATCGCGGCGGGCGAGCGGGGTACGGGCTGGCTGAAGCTGACCGCCGAGGGCAAGGCGGGACACGGCTCCAAGGTCAACAGGGCCAACGCCGTCAGCGCGCTCGCCGCCGCCGTCGCCCGGATCGGAGAGCACGAGTGGCCGGTGCGGCTGACCCCGACCGTGCGGGCCGCCCTCACCGAGATCGCCGCGCTCCACCACATCCCTGTCGACCTCGACGCGCCCGGATTCGATGTGGACGAGCTGCTGGGCAAGCTCGGCCCGGCCGCCGCGCTGGTCGAGGCGACCGTCCGCAACAGCACCAACCCGACGATGCTGGAAGCCGGTTACAAGGTCAACGTGATCCCGGGCCGGGCCACCGCCCTGGTCGACGGCCGCATGGTGCCGGGCGGCGAGGACGAGTTCGTCGAGACCCTCGACCGGCTGACCGGACCCGGTGTCGACTGGGAGTTCCACCACCGTGAGGTGGCGCTTCAAGCACCGGTCGACTCACCGACGTACGCGAAGATGCGTGCCGCCGTCGAACTGTTCGACCCGGGCGCCCATGCCGTCCCGTACTGCATGTCGGGCGGAACGGACGCCAAGCAGTTCTCCCGGCTCGGCATCACCGGCTACGGGTTCTCCCCGCTGAAGCTGCCCGTCGGCTTCGACTACCAGGCCCTGTTCCACGGTGTCGACGAGCGGGTCCCCGTCGACGCCCTGCACTTCGGCGTACGGGTCCTGGACCACTTCCTGCGCACCGCCTGACGACTACGGGGGAACGACCATGGTGTCCACAGCGGCGTACGGCACATGGCCGTCACCGATCGACGCGGCACTGGCCGCCTCGCACGACGGCCGGCCCGAGTTCGTCGGCGACGTCGGCGACGAGGTGTGGTGGACGGAACCGCGCCCGTCGGAAGGGGGCCGGCGCGCCCTCGTACGCCGCCGGGCCGACGGCACCACCGCCTCCGTCCTGCCCGCCCCGTGGAACGCCCGCAGCCGCGTCATCGAGTACGGCGGCCGGCCGTGGGCCGGGGCGCCGCGCGAGGAGGGCGGCCCCCTGGTCGTCTTCGTCCACCACCCCGACCAGCGGCTGTACGCCTACGCCCCCGACGGGCCCGACGGGCCCTGGCCGCTCAGCCCCGTGTCGGACATCGGCGGCGGGCTGCGCTGGGTCGACCCCCAGCTGCACCTCGACCGCGGCACGCACGGCGAAGTCTGGTGCGTGCTGGAGGAGTTCACCGGCGAGTCGCCCACCGACGTCCGCAGGGTGATCGCCGCCGTGCCCCTGGACGGCTCGGCGGCCGGTGACCGGAGCGCCGTACGGGAACTCAGCGGCGACCGGCACCGGTTCGTCACCGGGCCGAAGCTCTCCTTCGACGGCCGCAGGGCTGCCTGGATCGCCTGGGACCACCCGCAGATGCCGTGGGACGGCACGGTCGTGATGGTCGCCGAGGTCACCGAGGACGGCTCCTTCACCGGCGAACGGCCGATGGTCGGCGACATCGACGAATCGGTCGTGCAGGTGGAGTGGGACCGGGACGGCTCGCTGCTCTTCGTGTCGGACGTCGGCGGCTGGTGGGAGCTCCA
The DNA here is from genome assembly GCF_042796085.1 of Streptomyces sp. NPDC056452. Lineage (NCBI taxonomy): Bacteria > Bacillati > Actinomycetota > Actinomycetes > Kitasatosporales > Streptomycetaceae > Streptomyces > Streptomyces sp. NPDC056452. The sequence goes on along the minus strand of NZ_JBHTRI010000027.1, from coordinate 72,541 downwards.
GCGGATCCGGCCGGACGCCGTGGCGGGTGCCGTCGTGCCCAGCAGCCGGCTCTGCTCCGGCCGGGGCGAGGAGTTCGGCGGGCCGCTGTGGAAGATCGGCCTGCACTGGTTCCGGCTGCTGGACAGCGGGCTGATCGCCGTCATCCACGGCCGGGGCACCACCCGGCTCGGAGTGCTCGACCCGGAGACCGGTGAGCTCGTCGACGTCGCGGGGCCCTGGACCGCGTGGGCCGAGACGCTCGCCGTGCAGGACACCCGGGTCATCGGCATCGCCGCGAGCCCCCACAGCTCCTACGAGGTGGTGGAGCTGGACACCGCGACGGGCCACACCCGGACCATCGGCCCGCCCCACCAGGACGCCGTCGACCCCGCGTACTACCCCGAGCCGCAGATCCGCACCTTCACCGGACCGGGCGGCCGCGAGATCCACGCCCACGTCCACCCACCGCGCCACCCCGCAGTCACCGGCCCCCGTGACGAGCTGCCGCCCTACGTGATCTGGGCGCACGGCGGTCCCACCGGACGTGACCCGGTCGCACTCGACCTGGAGATCGCCTACTTCACCTCACGCGGCATCGGCGTCGCCGAGGTCAACTACGGCGGCTCCACCGGCTACGGCCGGCTCTACCGCGAACGCCTCCGCGAACAGTGGGGTGTGGTCGACGTGGAGGACTGCGCCGCCGTCGCCCTGGGGCTGGCCGAGGAGGGCTCGGCCGACCGCGAACGGCTGGCCATCAGGGGCGGCAGCGCCGGTGGCTGGACCGCCGCCGCGTCCCTCACCGGCACCGACGTGTACGCCTGCGGGGCGATCATCTACCCCATCCTCGATCTGGAGGGCTGGGCGACCGGTGAGACGCACGACTTCGAGTCGCGGTACCTCGAGTCGCTCGTGGGCCCGTTGGCCGAGGTGCCCGAGCGCTACCGCGAGCGCTCACCCATCAACCGCACGGACCGGCTCACCGTTCCCTTCGTGCTGCTCCAGGGACTCGACGACCCGATCTGCCCACCGGTCCAGTGCGAACGGTTCCTCGCGGCCCTCGAGGGCCGTGGCGTTCCCCACGCGTACATCACGTTCGAGGGGGAGAGCCACGGATTCCGCCGAGCGGACACCGTGCGCCGGGCCCTGGAGGCCGAACTCTCCCTCTATGCGCAGACGTTCGGCATCGACCGCACCGACATCCCCCGTCTGGAGCTGAAGAAGTGACCCTGCAGCCCCTCACCCGGCCGGCCCGGCTGCGCCCCGGCGCCCGGGTCGCGATCGTGGCACCCAGCGGTTCCGTGCCGGCCGAGCGCCTCGAGACGGGTCTCGACCTGCTGCGCGGCTGGGACCTGGACCCCGTGGTCGCACCCCATGTCCTGGATGTGCACCCGGAGTTGGACTACCTCGCCGGTACGGACGAGGACCGCGCCCGGGATCTGCAGGAGGCGTGGTGCGACCCGTCCGTGGACGCGGTGCTGTGCGCCCGCGGCGGATACGGCGTCCACCGCATGGTCGATCTCCTCGACTGGCCCGCGTTGCGGGAGGCCGGGCCCAAGGCGTTCGTCGGCTACAGCGACGTCACCGTGCTGCACGAGGCATTCGCCCTGCGGGCGGGATTCTCGACCCTGCACGGACCGATGATCGCCACCGAGGTCTTCCTCAAGGACGCCGCCACCCAGGAGTCGCTGCGCTCCACCCTGTTCGAGCCCGAGTCGGTGCGCACGCTCGGACTGGGCACGGCGGCCGCGCTGGTTCCGGGGCGGGCCCGGGGGGTCACGTACGGCGGCTGTTCGAGCCTGCTCGCGGCCGACGTGGGGACCCCGCAGGCCCGGACCTCCGCCCGGGGCGGCCTGCTCATGCTCGAGGACATCACGGAGGACCCGTACCGGCTCGACGGCATCCTCACCCGGCTGCTGCGCATGGGAGCACTCGACGGCATATCCGGGGTGGCGTGCGGCTCCTGGGAGAGTTGCGGACCGTACGAGCAGGTCCGGGCCGTGCTCGACGACCGGCTGGGCGGACTCGGGATACCCGTCGTCGAGGAGCTGGGCTTCGGTCACTGCGCCGCGGCGCTGACGATCCCGCTCGGTGTGCCCGCGGTGCTGGAGGCGCCGGCCGACGGCGGTCGCTGCACGCTCACCACCGAGGTGCCGGCCCTGGTGTGAAGGGCCGTACCACGCAGATTTCCTGAATATCTGTCATGAATCCGCGGTCCGGTGCGTTGACAGCGGTATGACGGGTGTCACAGCATGGGCCCGGCTCGGTACTTACCGGTCGGTAAGGTGTCCTCGGTGTGGAGGTCCATGTGTCGCGCGCTGTCCCCAGGTTCCGCAGTCCACTCACCTTCCTCGCCGGGGCGGCGCTCATCGCCCCCCTCGCCCTGCTCGGCGCCGGTCCGGCATCGGCCGCATCCGAATTCACCGTGACCCCACTGGAGTTCACCGTGCGCGCGGGCGACCGCTCCTGCACCGTGGACGCCGACCTCTACCGGCCCGCCGGTGTCGACGCGGAGCATCCCGCCCCCGCGGTTCTCGCGACCAACGGCTTCGGCGGCAGCAAGTCCGACGGCTCCACCGACGCCATCGGCAAGGCCTTCGCCTCCCGCGGCTACGTCGGACTCGTCTACTCAGGACTGGGCTTCGGCGAGTCCGGCTGCCTCATCACGCTCGACGACCCGGCCGTCGACGGAAAGGCTGCGTCCGGGCTCATCGACTTCCTCGCCGGGACACGGGCCGCCGACGACGGCACCAGGGCCGACTACGTCACGGGCGACGGCCCGGGCGACCCGCGGGTCGGCATGATCGGCGGCTCGTACGGCGGGGCCGTCCAGCTGGCCACCGCGTCCGCCGACCACCGGGTCGACGCACTCGTTCCGCTGATCACCTGGAACGACCTGGCGTACGCACTCGCCCCCAACGCCACCGGAGCCGGCCGGGGCGTCTCCTCCGACACCCCCGGTGTCTTCAAGTGGCAGTGGACCAACGGCTTCTACCTGATGGGCGAGGCCCAGCCGCTCCTGGTCCCGAGCCTCGACCCGTCGCGCTTCGGCAACCTCACCTGCCTCCACTTCGCCCCGCAGGCCTGCGACACCATCCGCCTCCTGAACTCCGGCCGCTACCCGGCAGCCGAGGCCGACGCCATGCTGGACTACGCCCGCAGCGTCTCACCGGCCTCCTACCTGCCGGGCGTCACCGCACCCACCCTGCTCGTCCAGGGCCAGGCCGACAGCCTGTTCAACCTCAACGAGGCGACCGCCACCTACCGGACGCTCGCGGCGCAGGGCACGACGACGAAGATGATCTGGCAGGCCTGGGGCCACAGCGGAGGTGAGGTGCCCGGCGAACTCGACCTCGCGGAAGGCAATCTGGAGACCAGCTACGTCGGACAGCGGATCCTCGCCTGGTTCGACCGCTACCTCCAGCACGAGGAGGACTCCGACACCGGGCCCGCGTTCGCCTACTACCGCGACTGGACGAGCGGCTACGGAACCGCGGCCGCCGTCCCCGCCCTCTCGCGGAACATGTACCTCTCCGGCGACGGCACCCTGGCCGGCAGCCGTGCGCAGGTCACCCGGGGCAGCCGCCAGTACACGAACTGGCTCCTGCCCACCAGCCACTCCGAGAGCTCGCTGGCGGGCCTGATCGGGATCGGCGACCCGGCACCGTACGACACCAAGGGCACCTACCTCGGCTGGACCAGCGCCCCGCTCACCTCCGCGGTGGATGTCGTCGGAGCGCCGAAGGCCACCCTGAAGGTCGTCTCACCGAAGACGGAGCGGGTCCAGAACAGCGGGGACGCCGCGGACAAGCTGGTCCTCTTCGCGAAGGTGTACGACGTGGCGCCCGACGGCAGCAAGAAGCTGGTCAACCGTCTGGTCGCGCCGGTACGCGTCCCGGACGTCACACGCCCCTTCACCGTGGAGCTGCCGGGCATCGTCCACCGGTTCGAGCCGGGGCACCGGCTGCGGTTCGTCATCGCGGCGAGCGACACGGCGTACTTCGGCAACCGGGGCATCAAGCCGGTCACCGTCGTCAGCACCCCGCAGGACACCGGGGTCCTGGAGCTCCCCGTGGTCGGCTGACCGTCACCCGAACGGCCGCGCTCCACTGCCCCCGGGCCCCCGCACGGAGAGATCCTGGGGTCCGGGGACCGCCGTTCCTGGTACCGGAGCCAGGACCCAGCGAAAGGGCCGCCCATGAGCCCCAAGGACGTCACCACAGGCAGCTCGGGCGCGTTCAGCCCCGCCCGGATCGCCGTCACCGTCCTGGCGGTCCTCGCGATCATCTTCATCTGCGTCAACACCGCCGAGGTCACCATCCGCGTGATCATCCCGAAGGTCACCATGCCGCTCTGGGCCGCGCTGCTGGGAGTGTTCGTGGCGGGACTGCTCTGCGGGGGCTATGTGATGTACCGGCGCGGGCGGGTGGCCAAGTAGGCCCTGCCGACCCGGCTTGCGGCGGCAGCCGCGAATCCGGTTGCGTCCCGTCGGACCGGCCTGGATGCTGGCCTGCCGGAGGCGGTACGGATGCTCGATGTGGTGGTGAAGGTGTCGGTGCGCGATCTCGTGCGCGCCGACCTGGCGTCGTGCGGGTGGGCAGGGTCCGCACACCACCTGGCCGGTGTCGCGGAGCAACTGGAGCGCGTCCGGCTCGGAGAGGCCGACTACCTCGCGGTGTGCACCGCGACCGGTGTTCCCGTCGCGAAGGGCGGGATCGACTACCGCGTCACGGAGGGGGCCGGCACCCTGTGGCAGCTCGCGGTCCATCCCGCAGTGCAGTCGTGCGGGATCGGCACGCTGCTGGTCGGAGCCGCGGAGCAACGCATCAGGAACCGCGGTTTGCGCCACGCAGAGCTCGGCGTGGAGGAGAGCAACCCCCGGGCGCGCGCGCTGTACGAACGACTGGGCTACGTCGCGTTCGGCCGCCGGCCGGACGCATGGGACGAGCAGGCCCCGGACGGGTCGTTGCGCCGCTACGAAACGATGTGCACCTTGATGCGCAAGGACCTCTTCGCCGGACAGCTTCCGGATGCCGACGGAATGCGCATCGACCGGAACTTCCGCGACCTCTGAACCGCTCGTCAGGCCGCCACGGTGGTCTGCGCGTCCAGTGCCGCGAACAGCCAGTCGTGTGCGGACCCGGGGGTCGGCTCCGGCGGACCGCCCGGAGTGCTGATCACCTCGGTCACCAGCTCCCAGTAGCGGTCGATCCGGGGGTCGGCCGCGAGCTGCCGGGCCAGCCGGCTGCGGAAGGCAGGGGTGTCCCGGGCGCCGTACACACTCGTGTACGCACCCACGAAACTGTCCAGCTCCTCGCCGGCGTACGGTTCCCGGCCGCGGCGCAGCTGTCTGCCCGCAAGCTCGTACGCCTGGGCCAGACCGGCGTACAGCACGGCCGGTCCGTGGGCCCCCGCCGTCCTGTGCGCCTCGGGCCGGGGCTGTTCGGCGCCCGTGCACGGGCGGGTCACGAAGGCGTTCAGCCGGGCGAAGGCCAGGGCCTGGGCCGGTTCCGGGTCGTCGGGCGGCTCAGGGACCGCCGCCTCCAGGAACGCGGCCGTCGCCCGGGCCGGCATCCGCGGCGGCAGCCAGGACCGCCAGAACCGGGCCAGCGGATCCGTGCTCGGCGGGGCGGCCAGGGCGCCGATCAGGGCCAGCCGGTCGGCCCGCTCCCCGGGCGGGCACTCCTGCACCAGCTGCAGCCCCGCCTCCCGCCAGCGCAGGGCCTTGAGCTGGGAGCCGAGTTCGCGAAGCTGCCCGGCGACGGCGTCCTCCAGCACGCTCCCCGCCTCGTCCTCCTCGTCGAGGATGCGGTGCACCTCGCGCACCGGCAGGCCGAGGGCACGCAGGGAGCGGACCAGGCGCAGTCGGCCGAGCGCTTCGGGGCCGTACCGGCGATGCCCGCCGGCACTGCGGGAGGCTTCCGGCAGCAGGCCGCGGTCGGAGTAGAAGCGGACGGCCTTGACGGTGACGCCCGCGCGCTTGGCGAGTTCGCCGATGCTGCACAGGCCGTCGTGCGACGTGAACACTTGAACCTCCCTCAGGGGGAGCTTCTACCGTACCGGCGAGCGCGGCCCGCCGATCGTGGCGGTCCGCCGACAACGGCGCACGGAGGAGAGGCCCATGACTGCATTCATCCTGGTTTCCGGGATGTTCACCGGCCCGCACGTATGGGAGGACACGGCTGGGCACTTGGCTTCGGAGGGCGCCAAGGCGCACGCCGTGACCCTGACGGGACTCGGCGGGCCCCGCGCTGCCGATGCGGCCGGCACCGACCTGGAGACCCACATCGCGGACGTCCTCGCGGTGATCGACTCGGTCGACGCCGCGGGTGGCAGGGAGATCGTGCTGGTCGGCCACGACTACGGCATCCACCCGGCGCTGGGCGCCGCCGACCGGCGGGCGGAGCTGATCGACCGGATCGTCTACCTCGACTCGGGGATGCCGCAGGACGGGGTTCCCGCCCTGGCCGCGGTCCCGGACCAGTCCCTGCGCGAGGAGTTGACGGGGCACGCCGGTACCGACGGGTCCCAGCAGGAGCTGCCCTCCCCGGCCCGCGACGAGTGGCGGCGCTGGGGCAGCACCGCGGGCATTCCCGACGCGGCGCTCGACCGGCTCACCGCCCTGGCAGCGCCGCAGCCGCTGCGCACCCTCCTCCAGCCGCTGCGGCTGACCGGCGCGGCCGCCTCGCTGCCCCTCACCGGGGTGCTGTGCAACGGAAACGGTGCGAGCATCGAACTGATCCAGATGCGGGTGGGCTTCGGTGACCCCGCACTCCAGGCCCTGACCGATCCCCGGGTGACGTTCTTCGAACTCCCCACCGGACACTGGCCGATGCTCTCGCTCCCGGCCGAGCTCGCGGACGTCCTGCTGCGGGCCGCCGTCGGCGGGGGGCACCGGCTGGTGCCTCCCGGCTCCGCGGAGCCGCCCGCGCACCTGCGGCCGTTCCTGCTGGACGTGCCGGACGTCCCCCGTGAGCGGACCGGGAACGTCGACCTGTACCTGCCCGACACCGAAGGCCCCTGGCCGGCCGTGGTGTTCGTGCACGGCGGACCGGTGCCCGCGGAGGCCAGGCCGACGCCACGGGACTGGCCGGGCCTGAGGGGGTACGCCCGGTACGCGGCCGGGCAGGGGGTGATGGGCGTGACCCTCGACCACCGCCTGCACGACCTGGCCGACTACAAGCGCGCCGCCGCGGACGTGGCCGCCGCGGTGGAGCTGGTCCGGGCCGATCCGCGGGTGGACGCGGACCGGGTCGCCCTGTGGTTCCTCTCGGGCGGCGGCCTGATCGCCGCGGACTGGCTGCGCCGGCCTCCGGCGTGGCTGCGCTGCCTGGCGGCCAGTTACCCGATCCTGGCGCCGCTGCCGAACTGGGGGCTGCTGGACAGCCGGTTCCACCCGGTGGACGCGGTGGCCGGCGCGGGCACCCTTCCCGTCGTGGTCACGAGAGTGGGGCGTGAGCTGCCCGAGATCGCCGCCACCGTCGAGGAGTTCCTGACCGCCTCCGCGGAGTGCGGGGCGAACGTCGAGGTCGTCGACGTACCGAACGGCCGCCACTCCTTCGATACCGTCGACCCGACGGAGGAGTCGCGCGAGGCCGTACGCCGCGCGATGCGCTCGGTGCTGGCCCATCTGGGGGCCTGAACCGGACCCGTGCGCCCCGGCGGTGGTCCGAGCGGGAGTGACTAGGTCGAGACCGGAAGCGAGACCAGCCCGCGAACGAGCCGTGTCCGACGCCAACTCAGTTCTGCCGGCGCTACAGCCAGTTGCAGCTGGGGAAAGCGCGTCAGGACAGCGCGCAGGACGATCTCCGCCTCGGCCTTCGCCAGCGGAGCTCCGACACAGCGGTGGATTCCGTGGCCGAACGCGAGGTGGCCGGCGGCATCCCGGTCGGGGTCGAGCCGGTCCGGTACCGGAAACCTCGCCGGGTCGCGGTTGGCTGCCCCGAGGGCGATCAGCACCGGGACGCCGGCGGGGACAGCGGTGTCTCCGAGCACGACGGGTTCCGTGGTGAAACGGAACGTGGACGTGCTGACGGGGGAGTCGAAGCGAAGGAGCTCCTCCAGTGCCTGCGGAATGCGACTCGGGTCCCGGCGCAGCCGTTCCCACTCGGCCGGGTGCTGGAGGAGGGCAAGGGCCGTGTTGCCGAGGAAGTGGGTGGTCGTCTCGTGCCCTGCGACGAGCAGCAGCACGGCCAGGGAGACCAGCTCCTCCTCGCCGAGGCGATCGTCGCCGTCGCGGGCCGCGACGAGGCGGTCCAGGAGCGAACTGCCCGGGCGGAGGCGCTTGGACGCGATGAGGCCGCTCATGTAGTCGGCCATGGCGTGCGAAGCGTCGTCGACACGGTCCGGCCGGCCGGCCGCGAACAGCTCGGCGGACCACCGCTGGATCGCGGGCCGGTCGCCCTCCGGCACACCCAGCAGCTCGCAGATCACGATGACCGGCAGGGGCACGGCGAGTTCGCTGACGAAGTCGACCTGGCCGCCCACCGGCCACCGGTCCAGGAGCTCATCGGTCAGACCGGCGATGAAGGGACGCAGACCGGACACGGCGCCGGTCGTGAACGCACCGGTCACCAGCTTCCGCAGCCGGGTGTGCTGGGGCGGATCAGTGGCCAGCATGCTCTGTGCGACCGCAGGGTGCAGGCGGCGCTGCGACCCCTTGCCCGTGAAGAAGGCCGCCGTGTCCTTCGAGAGGCGGGAGTCACCGAGGGCCTGCCGGGCTTCCGCGTACCCCGTGACCAGGTAACTGCTGCGCCCGCTCGAGCCGACGGGCATCGCCTGCACCGGGCACGTGGAGCGCATGGCCGCGAACGCGGGGTACGGGTCGCGGTGGAAGCCGGGGTCTCCGGTCGGGTCGTTCATGGTGTCAGGCTCCCACCGTGCCCCTCCTCCCCGCTCACGGGTGCGGACGGCCGCCTCCGTCCACTGCGCAGTGGACGGAGGCGTGCGGTGCCGCGCGTATCTGTTCGTGCGCGGGAGCGCGGGTCAGGTGTTCCTGCGCAGCGCCACCACGTCGATCTCCACGAGGATGCCCATCAGCTCGGAGCCGACCGTGGTGCGCACCGGCCGGGGATCGCCGAAGTGCTGCCGGTAGACCTCGTCGAACCCGGCGAAGTCGCGGTGCACGTCCTGGAGATGGACCGTCGCCTTCACCACGTCGTCGAACGTGAGCCCGTCCGCGGCAAGGAGCGCGCTCAGGTTCGCGAGCACCTGGCGGGTCTGCTCCTCGATCGTCCCGCCCAGCTCGCCCGTGACCGGGTCCTGCGGGCCGAAGCCGGAGGTGAACAGGTACGGGCCCGCCGCGATGCCCTGGCTGTATCCGCCGATCGGCGCGGGCGCCGTGGCGGTCGTGACGGCGTGGCGCCCGGGGCGGGAGCTGTCGGTGGTCACTTGGTGAGGTCTCCTTCGCGCGCGTTCACCTCGGCGTAGTGGCGGAGCTTGTCCTCGTCGACGGTGACGCCGAGACCCGGACCGTCCGGCACCCGCAGGCTGCCGTCGGTCAGCGTGAGCGGCTCGATGATGTCGTCCGCGTGGAGGTAGTACATGGAGTCGATGGCGCGCGACAGCACCGGGGTGCTGGCGACCACCGCGAGGTGGGCGGCCGTCGCGATCCCCAGCTCACCACCGCTGTGCAGGTTCATGCCGAGGCCGAACGTCTCGCAGTGTGCGGCCAGCGCCTTCGTCGCGGCGATGCCGCCCCACTTGTAGACGTCGCCGTGGATCACGTCGACCGCGTTGAGGCGCATCGCGGGAGCGAAGTCCTCGAAGCGGACCACGCACATGTTGGTGCACAGCGGGATGCGCACCTTCTGGCGGACCTGGCTCATCCCCTCGATCCCGACGCACGGGTCCTCCAGGTACTCGAGGTCCAGCTCCTCCAGCGCGATCCCGGCGCGTATCGAGTCGGGCACCGACCAGGCGGCGTTCGGGTCCACGCGCAGGCTCACCTCGGGCAGCGCGCCGCGCAGCGCCCGCAGGATCGCCACGTCGCCCCGCACGTCCTTGGTGCCCTTCAGCTTCACGGCCGTGAACCCGCCCTCGGTCACCACCCGTTCGGTGTGCTCGGCCAGCGCACGCGGCAGGTCACCGGCGGGGACACCGGGTGCGTCGGCGCGGGTGATCAGCGCGGTCAGGGGCACCTCGTCGCGCACCGGGCCGCCCAGCAGATCGGTCACCGACTGCCCGGTGGCCTTGCCCATGGCGTCCCAGCAGGCGACGTCGATCGCGGCCAGGGCCGCGTAGCCCAGGTAGCCGTAGAAGAACGGCACCATGTGGTGGCGGCGGTGGAAGGCCTCCAGGGCGAACGGGCTCGTTCCGATCAGGTCCTCGGCGAGGTCGCGGACGATCGCGGCGACCGGGCGGCCCCACATCGTCTCGCCCCAGCCCTCCACGCCGGAGTCCGTCCTGATGCGCACCACGGTGCGCGTCTCCCCGGTCTTGGTCTCGAACGAGCTGGTGAACGGGTTGACCAGCGGCAGATTGACGACGTGGACGTCGACCTCGGTGATCTTCATGAGCGGTTCCTTACGTGTGAAGTGGTGGAGGGTCACGCGAGGGGGCGTGAGGCGGCGTCGAAGGCGAGCACCGCGCGGGCCAGGCCACGGGCCCGCCGGTCGAGCAGGCGCTCGCCGTGTGCGGCGTCGGCGCCGGCCGCGTCGTCGGTGGCGCCGCCCACCCGCTCCCACTCGCCGTGCCGCTCCACGGTCAGACCGGGGTAGGGCGGCTTGTCGAACAGCGGCGGCGGCTCGACCGGCGCGTGGCGGGCGCGCTCAGTACGTACGAGCTCCGGCTGCGCGGCGAGCATCAGCGACGTCTCGAACCAGCCGGCGTGCCCGGGCACCAGCTCGGCCTGCTTCTCGTCCTGCGCGTCGGCGTCCGCCTCGGGCTCGCCGGTGTCGGTGAGCGTCCAGTACGAGCAGGCAGCCGCTGTCACGTCGGCGCGCAGCGCGAACCGCTTGACCGCGAGCCGCATGATCTCGTCGTTGCCGCCGTGTCCGTTGACGACGAGCACCCGCCGGTAGCCGCAGGCGGCCAGCGAGTCGAGGAGCTCGTCGAGGACCAGGCCGAGCACCGGCGCGGACAGGGTCAGCGCCGCCGCGAACAGATGGTGCGGGCTGTGGCCGTACGGCAGCGTCGGCAGCCTCACGAGATCCGGCACATCCACGCCGGTGGCGGCCCGCTCGTCGAGCAGGGCCAGGGCGCGGGAGACCACGGCGTCGGCGAGCATCGTGTCCGTGCCCATCGGCAGGTGCTCGGCGTGCTGCTCCTGCGAACCGATCGGCAGGACGGCGATGGCGCCGGGAGCCGCCGCTCGCGTCTCGCGCCAGGTGGCCTCGGTCAGATTCCGGTGGGTCATGCCGCTGTCTCCCCGGTCGGGGGGCATGACAGAGTCGGCGCATGGCGCATGAACGTATTCCTTTGCGGTTGGTCCCCGATCCGCAGCCGGACGGGCCGGCCGGGCGGGACGTCGGTGTGCTGGGCGCCGTCGAGGTGCTGCCAGGACTGGTGCGTGCCGCGCTGCTCACCCGTGGCGGAGCCGTACGCGAGCGGGTGCAGGCCCGCTTCGACGCGCGCAGCGCCGACCCGGCCGTCGTCGACGCGGCGCTGCGGGAGGCGGCGGCGGTCTTCGCGGGGCAGCCCCTGCTCGGCGTCGGCGTGGCCGCCGCCGGTGTGGTGGACCCCGCGGCGGGCCGGATCATCGAGGCGAACGACGCCCCGGCGCTGCGCGGCTACCCGCTGGCCGACCGGCTCGCGGGGCTGGTGGGCGCGCCGGTGCGGATCGAGCACCGGGCACGCGTGCAGGTGCTCGGCGACCGCTGGTTCGGTGCCGGGCGGGGCCGCCGCTCGTTCGCCTCCGTCGCGACCGGTGAGGTCCTCGGCGTCGGCATCCTCTACGCGGGGGAGGTGCTCGCACCGGCCGGCGGACGCAGCGGCGCCCATATGACGGTCACCGCGAGCGGCGAGGTGTGCACATGCGGACGGCGCGGCTGCTGGAAGACCGTGGCGACGACCCGCTGGCTGCGCGAGCGCGCCGCCGAGCACGGTCTCGCTCCCGGGGCGGCCACGCTGGCGGCCCTGACGGCGTCCGACGCCCCGGCCGCCGGTGATCTCGTCGCGCGGTACGCGGAGAACCTGGTGCTCGGCCTCGCCACCGTCCAGCAGCTCTTCGCGTGCGGCTTGTTCGTGCTGCACGGCGAGGCCCTCGACGGTGGTGAACCCTTCCGGGCGATGATCGAGTCCCGGTTGCGCGCCGATGTCCTCGGTGGTGGCGAGGCTCCCACCGTGGTCCTCGGCGAGGCCGCGGACACCGGCGCACTGCTCGGGGCGGCCGGCCTGGTCCTGTCGGGGGTCTAGCCCGGGATTCATGCCGGGACGCCCCGCAGGATCCGGCGGCCGGGGTCGGGGACCGGCACGGCGTCCAGGAGCTGCCGGGTGTAGGCGTCCTCGGGGGCGGTGAACACCTGGTCGGCGGTGCCGGACTCGACGATGCGGCCCTGCCGCATCACAGCCACCCGGTCGGCGATCTGACGGACGACGGCCAGGTTGTGCGAGATGAAGAAGTAGGTCAGGCCGAGGCGACCCTGGAGTTCGGCGAGCAGGTCGAGGACGCGGGCCTGCACGGACACGTCGAGCGCGCTCGTCGGCTCGTCGAGCACGACCAGGCGCGGCTCCAGGGCCAGTGCCCGCGCGATGGAGATGCGCTGGCGCTGCCCGCCGGAGAACTCGTGCGGATACCGGTCCAGGATGCTCGCGTCCAGACCGACGGAGTCGAGGAGTTCGCCGGCCCGGTCACGCACCTTGGCCCTGCCGCGCCGCCCGCGCGCCCATTCCTCGTGGGTGACGAGCGGCTCCCCGACGATGTCGGCGATCCGCAGCCGCGGATTCATGCTGGAGTAGGGGTCCTGGAGCACGACCTGCATCTGCCGGCGCAGCGGCCGCAGCGTGGAGCCCTTCAGCGCCAGCAGGTCCGTGCCGTCGAACCGCACGCTGCCCGCGGTGGGTTCGAGCAGCCGGAGCAGCAGCCGGGTCAGCGTCGTCTTGCCGCAGCCCGACTCGCCGACCAGGGCGAAGGTCTCGCCCTCCCGGACGGTGAGGGAGACGTCGTCGACGGCGACGCTCGGCGGGCGGCCGGGGAACTCCTTGCGCAGGCCGTCGATCTCCAGCAGCGGGTTCGTGGTCATGCGACGGGCTCCAGTCGGGGAGTGGCGGCCAGCAGATCGCGTGTGTACGAGGCGGTGGGGCGCGTGAAGACCTGGTCCACATCGCCGGTCTCGACGACCTCGCCGTGCCGCATGACGACGACACGGTCGGCGGTCTCGGCGACGACGCCCAGGTCGTGGGTGATCAGCAGGACGGCCATGCCGTGGCGTTGCTGGAGCCGAACGAGGAGCTCCAGGATCTGCCGCTGCACGGTCACGTCGAGCGCGGTGGTGGGCTCGTCGGCGATGAGGACGCGGGGCCGTGCCACGAGCGCGGAGGCGATCATGACGCGCTGGCGCAGGCCCCCGGACAGTTCGTGCGGGTACTGGCGGTAGCGCCGTTCGGGGTCGGGGATGCCGACCTCGTCCAGAGCGGTCAGCGCCGCCCGGCGGGCTTCGGCGCGGGTGTGGTCCCCGTGCAGCCGCAGCACCTCGGCGACCTGGTCGCCCACCCGCTGCAACGGGTCGAGGCTGGTCATCGGGTCCTGGAAGACCATGGATATCTGGGCGCCGCGAACCTTGCGCAACTCCTTCTCGCGCAGGGCGAGTACGTCCTTCCCGTCGAGCAGCACGTGGCCGCCCGCGTACACGCACGGGGGTTCGGGGTTGAGGCGCAGCGCGGACAGGGCGGTGGCCGACTTGCCGCTGCCGGACTCGCCCACGACGGCGAGGGTCTCGCCGGCGGTGACCGAGAGGTTCACCCCGCGTACCGCGTGCACGGTCGAGGAGGCGAGCTCGAAGTCGACACGCAGGTCCCGGAATTCGAGGACGGGCGCGGACGGTGTGGTCTGTGCGGAGTCGGTCATCGGCGGTACGCCTTCGGGTCCGCGACGTCGCGCAGCGCGTCGCCCAGGATGTTGATGGACAGCGAGGTGAGCATGAGCGCGATGCCGGGGAAGACGGCGATCCACCAGGACGTGCCGAGGTAGAGCTGTCCGTCGGCGAGCATGCCGCCCCAGGTCACTGTCTCCTTCGGAACTCCGAGGCCCAGGTAGCTCAGCGACGCCTCGGCGACGACGGCCGACGCGATGTGCAGGGTGCCGATGGTGGCCAGCGGTGCCATGACGTTGGGCAGCAGGTGCCGCCGCATGATCGCCAGGTCGCCGACGCCGATCGCGCGGGCCTCGGTGATGAAGTCGCGGGTGCGCAGCGACAGCACCTCGGAACGCACCACTCGGGCGTACGACACCCAGCCCGTGAGGCCGATCACGAGAATCACGTAACCGAGGCCCGAGCCGACGAAGCCGACCACGGCGAGCGCCAGCAGGATCGCCGGGAAGGCGAGTTGGACGTCGGCGACCCGCATCACGACACGGTCGGTCCAGCCGCCGAGGTAGCCGGAGGCGAGGCCCGCGACGGTGCCGATGACGCCGGCGAGAAGGGCGGCGCCGGCGCCGACGAGCAGGGAGACCCGGGTGCCGTACACGACGCGTGAGAGCAGGTCGCGGCCGAGCTGGTCGGTGCCGAGGAGATGGTCCGTGCTGCCGCCGGGCTGCCAGGCGGGGGGCCGGAGCCGGGCGAGGAGGTTCTGGGCGCCCGGGTCGGCGGGAGCGATCAGGGGTGCGCACAGCGCGCACACGACGATCAGCAGGAGGAAGACGAGCGCGATCGCGGCGATGCGGTTACGCAGCAGTGAGCGCAGGACGGAGGGCCGGGTCGAGGCGGGGGCGGTGGCGGCAAGGGTGGCCGCGGGGGCGGTGGTGGTCATCGGGAGTTCCTCACCCTCGGGTCGAGGAGGCCGTAGGACAGGTCCACGAGCAGGTTCACCACGACGAACGTGGCGGCGAACAGCAGCACGGCGCCCTGTACCAGGGGGAAGTCGCGGTTGGCGATGGCCTGCACGGTCAGCTGGCCGACACCCGGCCAGGAGAAGACCTGCTCGGTGAGGATCGCGCCGCCGAGCAGGCTGCCGACCTCCAGGCCGACGACCGTCACCACGGGCAGCGACGCGTTGCGCATGCCGTGCCGCAGCACGGTGCGCACCGGGCCGAGGCCCCGGGCGCGGGCCGTGCGGATGTGGTCGGAGCCGAGCACGTCGATCAGCGAGGAGCGCAGCAGCCGCGCGACGACGGCGACCGAGTAGACGGCCAGGGTGATCGACGGCAGGACGAGATGGGCGAAGGTGCCGTACCCGGAGGCGGGCAGGGCGTGCAGACCGACCGCGAACACGAGGATGAGCAGGATGCCCACCCAGAAGGCGGGTGTCGACTGGCCGATCAGGACCACCGTGATGACACCGCGGTCGGCGGCCTTCCCGCGTCGCATCGCCGCGATCGTGCCGGCGGGCAGCGCGATCACGAGCGTCACCACGAGGGCGCCCGCCGCGAGCAGCAGGGTCGCCGGGATGCGGTCGGCGAGGACCGCGCGGACCGGCTGGTCGTAGAAGAGGGAGTTGCCGAAGTCGAAGCGCGGCAGGCCCCACAGGTAGTCGAGATACTGCGTGAGGAGCGGCCGGTCCAGGCCCAGGCTGTGCCGCAGCACGTTCTCCTGCTGGGCGGTGGCGTCCGGCGGCAGCATCACCTTCACCGGGTCGCCGGACAGCCGCACCAGGAAGAACGCGACGGTGGCGGTGCACAACAGGACCAGCAGCGCGGTGCCCAGGCGGGCGGCGGCAGGCCGCAGCACGTCCCAGGCCCGGCTGTGTCCGGCGACGGGGGCGGCCGGTCCGGTGGGGGCGGTGGGCGCGGTCAGGGTCGGGCTCATCACGCGGCCACCTTCGCGCTCGCCATGTCCAGCACTCCGGCGGCGCCGGGTGTCCAGCTCGGCCGGGTGTTGTGCACGTAGATGTTGTCGATCTGGTAGAGGGGCACGAACGGCGCCTCGTCCTTGATCAGTTGCTGCAGGTCGGAGAAGGCGCGGCGGCGCACGGCCGGATCCACGGACAACTCCTCGCGGTCCACGAGCAGGTCGGCGCGCTTGTGGTGCCAGCGGCTCTGCCGGCGGTCGCTGCGCACGTTCGACTGGAGCATGCTCTCGCCGTCCATGGTCCAGACGGTGGACGCGGCCAGGTAGATCGGGCCGAGCGCGCCGTGGTTGGTGGAGGTCAGGCGCTGGGAGTAGGTGCCCGGGTCGAGCAGGTTCACCCTGGCGCGGATGCCGGCGCGGGCCAGCAGGCCCGAGATCGCCTCGGCGACGTTCGCGTCCAGATTGGATGCGGTGATCGCGGTGCTGATGCCGTCGGGATGCCCGGCCTCGGCCAGCAGTGCGCGGGCCTTGGCCAGGGAACGCTCGAAGGGCTTCACGGACTCGTCGAAACCGAACGCGCCGCGCGGGATCATCGCCGGGACCTCGGTGGCGTTGCCACCGAGCACCGCCTTGATGAGCAGGGGTACGTCGACGGCGTGGTTGAGCGCCTGGCGCACGCGCCGGTCGCGCAGCGGTCCTTCGGTGAGGGTGTCGAGCGACAGGTACGAGGTGCGGATGCCGGTGTGGTGGTCGATACGCACGCCCGGGTATCCGGCCAGCTGCTCGGCGGCGTCCGGGGTCATGCCCGCCACGATGTCGACGCCGCCGCTCTGCAGGGCGGCCAGCGCGGACGACGAGTTGGGGGCGGGCACGAAGACCAGTTCGTCGACGTGCGGGCGGCCCTGCCAGTGCTTGTCGTAGGCGGCGAGGCGCAGTTCGTGGTCGCGCTGCCACCGCCGGAACGTGAACGGCCCGGTGCCCACCGGGTGCGCGGCGAAGCCCTCGTCGCCGACCTCGGCCAGGTAGCGCGGGGGCACCACGACGCCGCCGAACAGGGACAGCTTCGCGGGCAGGATCGGGTCGTGCACCGAGGTGTGCACGTCCACCGTGTACCGGTCGACCACGCTGACGTCCACGACGTAACGCAGCTCCACGATGGGTGACTTCGTGGCGGGGGCGAGCAGCCGCTCGATGCTGAAACGGACGGCTTCGGCGTCGCAGGGCTCACCGTTGTGGAAGGTGACGCCGCGCCGCAGCTCGAACCGCCACACCGTCGGCTCGACGGCCTTCCAGGACAAGGCGATCCGCGGCTGGAGGGTGTTGTCGCGGGCCCTCGTGGTGAGTGTGTCGAAGATGTTGATCAGGGCGTTCATCGACGTCATGTCACCCTGCTTGTGCGGGTCCATCGTCTTGGGATCCCCGGTCTGGGAGACCCGCAGCACGTTGCCCGCGGAGGCCGCCGAGGGTGCGCCGCACCCGCTCAACAGGGCCGGGACTGCAAGGGCGGGCACCGCGAGACCACTCAGGCGCAGCGCCGAACGGCGGGAGCAGCCGACGTGCGGGCCGCCTCCCCCTTCACGTATTCGTTCCATTGGGCAACACACTCGTTCCGGTGAATGGAATGCAGTTCGGGTAAGGTAGGCCACATGGGGAATCCGGTCAACAGTCGTTCGCAGAAGCAGACCTCCGCAGGAGTGGCTACCGCCGCGTCCGACGGCCCGGGAGCGAGTGCCTCGTCGCTCGCGCCCGGACCGGTGGACAAGGCCATGGAGGTTCTGGCGGCCCTCGCCCGGTCCGGGGCGCCGCACCGTCTCGCAGACCTCGCCCGTCACACGGGACTCGCGAAACCCACCGTGCACCGCCTGCTGCGCGCCTTCGCCGCGACGGGTTACGCCGAACCCGACACGGGCGGCAGCTATCGTCCGGGGCCACGGCTCCTCGGACTCGCGGCGAGCCTCCTCGCCGACGACGCCGCGATGCGCCGTGTCGGCCCCGTCCTCGATGAACTGCGCACCCGCACGGGCCTGTTCGCCTCCTACGCGGTGCGGGACGACCGTACGGTGATCCACCTGGACGTCCGTCCGCCCGTCCAGGGACTCGGCCTCGACCTGAGCCCCGGCTTCCGCGAACCGGTGACCGCGGGCGCGGCAGGCCTCGCCCTGCTCGCCGCCCTGCCGGCCGAGGAGAGGGAATCCTTGTGGACCGGCCCCGACGGAGTGCCCGCCGACGACGCGGCCCTGGCCGCCGCGGCCCGCGACGGCTACGCCTTCGACGGCACCGATGCCTGGCTCGACCGGCGCGCACTCGCCGCCCCGGTGCGCGACGCGACGGGCCGCGCGGTGGGTGTCCTCGTGCTGACCGGCCTGGCCTTCACCCTCGATGACGCGGCCGCGCAGCTGTACGGGCCGATGGTGCGTTCCGCCGCCGCCGCGGTGTCGGCGAGCCTGGCCGCACAGCCCGGCGTACGGCTCGGACTGGCCGCGGACCCGGGGCGCACCGCGAGGAGTACGGGCGGAGCCGAAGGGGAGGGGGAGAAGCGATGAACGCTTTCCGGCAGACGCCGTCGATCGTCGGCGGCCGCGCGACGGCCACCGGTGCGAGCGGCACGGGGCCCGACGCGACCGGGCCCGACGCGACCGGCTCCGCGCACCACGCGGCCGCCCGCCGCCGGATGCTGGAGGACGGCCGGGCACGCGGCCTCTACTCGGGCGCCGCCTGGTCGCTGGGCGACGCGGCAGGCCCGTACGACCGGGGCTGGACCGGCACCCGCGCCCTCGACGGGCCGGCTCTGGACGGCCATGACCTGTGGGACCTCGCGTCCGTGACCAAGCCGATCGTCGGCCTCGTCGTCATGGCTCTCGTCGACCGCGGCGTCCTCGGCCTCGACGACACCGTGGGACACCACCTCGTCCGCTACGCCGACAGTCCGCACGCCGCCCGTACGGTCGCCCAACTCCTCGACCACACCTCAGGGCTGCCCGGCGGCGTCCGCCTCTACCGCGACCACCCCACCCGCGAGTCCCTGCTCACGGCGCTCGGCCCACTGCCGCGCACCGCCGAGCCCGGCACCCACGTCACCTACTCCTCGCAAGGGTTCATGCTGCTCGGCCTCATCGCCGAACAGGCCACGGGCCGGGGCCTGGACCAGCTGACGGCCGACCTCGTCAGCGCTCCTCTGGGCCTGACCGACACCCGCTTCCGGCCGGAAAGCGCCGACCGCGCACGCGCGGTGGCCACCGAAGCCTGCCCCTGGCGCGGTCGGACCGTCGTCGGTGAGGTGCACGACGAGAACGCCGTCGTACTCGGCGGCGTCGCCGGGCACGCGGGCCTCTTCTCCACCCTCGCGGACATGGAACGCCTCGCCCTCTGCCTGCTCGGCGGCGGTACACCACTTCTGGAACCGGACACCCTCACCCTGATGACGGCCCCCCGCACGGACCACCTCAACCTGCGCCGCGCACTGGCCTGGCAGGGGCAGGACCCGGTCGGTTCGCCGGTGGGCGACACCTTCGGGCCGGCCTCGTACGGCCACACGGGCTTCACCGGCACCAGCCTGTGGCTCGACCCGGCGGCCGGCCGCTACGCGGTCCTGCTCACGAACCGCGTCCATCCCGGCCGCGAGGAGCGCGGGTTCGCGGCGCTGCGGCGGGCCTTCCACACGATCGGCGGATGACCGGGGGACCGTCCGGGCCGGCGGCCGTGCCACCGGCCGTCGGCCGTCACGCCGCCCCCGGACCCCGCCGCCCCTTGTAGTTGATCTTCATCGTGTCCATGTCCGTCGCGGTGGAGCGCAGCACCCCGTGGCCGTGACCCCGCGCCGCGAGCTGCGTCTGCGCACGGTCCTCGGCGATCGCCACCGCCATCTCCTCACCGTCCGCGGCATCCGAGACGACCACGTAGCGGAAGCTGAAGTGCTTCAGGGCGGAGTCATAGGTGAGGCTTCCCTCCTCGGTGAACTGCATCCCCGTCAGCCCGTGCTCCGGCGCCTCGGACAGCAACCGTTCCCGGTCCGTGTCCGTCAGGCCCTCCCAGGTGCCCCGCACGATCACCCGGTACGTGTGCTGCGTGTCCATCGTCCTGCCTGCCCTCTGCTCGAAAACCGTTGAGGACGAAGGCTACGGCGGTGAGGATGGAGCGCATGCGGAATATCGTGGTCCTCGACGCCCCTTCCAACCTGGGGCTCCGGCCCCCGGCGCCGGGCACCGTGCCCGGCTGCTACAAGCTGGCCGGCGCGTTGCGTGAGCAGCGGATCGTGCAGCGCCTCGGGGCGTTCGAGGGTGGTGTCGTCGTACCGCCGCGCTACGACCTCGGCGACTGGCAGGAGGGCGACGGGGTCTTCAACGCGGCGGCCATCGCCCGCTACACCCGCACCCTGGCCGACCGTATCGAGGGCCACGTGAGAGCCGGTGAGTTCCCGCTCGTGCTCGGGGGCGACTGCTCCGTCCAGCTCGGCGCGACCCTCGCCCTGCGCCGCATCGGGCGGTACGGACTCGCCGCCGTCGACGGCTCCGCGGACTTCCGCCACCCGGGAAACAGCACCCGTATCGGCGCCGCCGCCGGGGAGGAACTCGCGCTCGCCACCGGGCGCGGGCAGGCCGACCTCACCGACCTGGAAGGGCTCGGGCCCTATCTCAGGGACGAGGACATCCGGCTCTTCGGGATGCGCGACCACGACGAGGACCGTGCCGACATGACCGCGCTGAAGATCTCCAACGCCACCGTCGGGGAGCTCCGGGAATGGGGCGTCGCCGAACTCGCGAACGGTGTGCTGCAGAGTCTGGAGATCCCCCTCCTCGACGGCTTCTGGGTGCACCTCGACGCCGATGTCCTCGATCCGAGCGTGATGCCCGCCGTCGACAGCCCCGACGACGGCGGGCTGTTCCCCGACGAACTCGCGACGCTGCTCCGGATCCTGGTCCGCTCGCCGCGCTGCGCCGGGCTCAACGTCACGGTCTACGACCCGGATCTCGACCCCGACGCCACCGCGGGCGCCCTGCTCACCGACCTGGTCGTCGCGGCCTTTGCCGAAGACTGACACCTCGACCCCCTGGCCGGGGCGCCGTCCAGCGTGTTCCATGGTCATCGGGGGGCGCCCGGACCTGTGGCGGCCCGCGAGGGAGCGAGGTTGTCTTGGCCACGACCGTACGACGTGCCGTACTTACCCTGCCCGCAGCACCGACAGGGCCGGAGAACCCACTGGCCGCGCTGCGGCCACTCGACGAGATGCACGCCGTCGGCAGCCGCGAACGGGACGGTCTGCCCCGGGACATGGCGCGGCAGCTCGGGCACGAGCCGCTGCGCACCGTCCTACCGGTCCGGATTCTCGACGGGTACGGCCGTGACCGCACGCCCACCGCCCTGGACGCGATCGTCATCGAGAACGACCGGCTGCGCGCCACCGTCCTGCCAGGACTGGGGGGCCGTATCCACTCCCTCCACCACAAGCCGACCGGCCGCGAGCTCGTGTACCGCAACCCGGTCCTGCAGCCCGCGGACTTCGCGCTCAACGGCGCCTGGTTCTCCGGCGGCATCGAGTGGAACATCGGCGCGACCGGACACACCACCCTGTCCTGCGCCCCGGTCCACGCCGCCCTCGTCACGGCCCCCGACGGGGGAGACATGCTCCGGCTCTGGGAGTGGGAACGCCTGCGCGACCTGCCCTACCAGGTGGACCTGTGGCTGCCCGAGGACTCCGACTTCCTGTACGTCGGCGTGCGCGTACGCAACCCGCACGAGCATCCCGCGCCCGTCTACTGGTGGTCCAACATCGCCGTCCCCGAGGACGAGCACACCCGCGTCCTGGCCCCCGCCGACGAAGCCTGGCACTTCGGCTACGAGCACACCCTGAACAGGGTCCCCGTCCCGGAGACCGACGGCACCGACCGCACGTACCCCCTGCGCAGCGAATACCCCGCCGACTACTTCTACGAGGTCCCCGACGGCGCCCGGCGCTGGATCGCCTCTCTCGACGGGGACGGCCACGGACTCGTCCAGACCTCCACCGACGTCCTGCGCGGCCGGAAGCTCTTCCTCTGGGGCAGCGGCACCGGCGGACGTCGCTGGCAGCGGTGGCTGACCGAGCCCGGCACGGGCGGGTACGCCGAGATCCAGGCCGGGCTCGCCCGTACCCAGCTGGAGCACGTCCCCCTCGAAGCGGGCGCCGAGTTCAGCTGGCTCGAGGCCTACGGTCCGCTGTCCGCGGACCCGGCCGCCGTGCACGGCGACGACTGGGCGGCGGCCCGGGCCGAGACCGAGCGGCAGCTTGCCCGTGCCCTGCCGCGTGCCGACGTGGACGGCGCGTACGAGGCGTGGCGCCGCTGCGCCGACACCGAACCGGGCGAGGTGCTCGCCACCGGCTCCGGCTGGGGCGCGCTGGAGGTCCGGCGCGCCGGGTACAAGCTTCCCGGTACGCCCTTCGACCGGTCCACGCTCGGTGAACAGCAGGCTCCTTGGCTGGAGTTGCTGGAGCAGGGCACCTTCCCGCAACCACTGCGGGTCGCTCCGCCCGGACCGTCCCTGGTCTCCCCGCACTGGCGCGACATGCTGGAGACGGCCCCCGCCGAACCCCTCACCGAATACCACCTGGGCATCGCGCAGTGGCACGCCGACGACCGGGCCCAGGCCGTGCGCAGCTGGGAGCGCGGGCTCCCGCTCGCGCCGTCCCGCTGGCCCCTGCTGCGCTGTCTCGCCGTGGCGGCCCGGGAGAGCGGCCAGAGTGAACGGGCCGCCGACCACTACACCGAAGCCTTCGACGACCTGTGCGCGGAGCGCCGGGACGACGGCGAGACCTGGACGGCGGCGACGTCCGCCCTCGGCCGTGAGGCCATCGAGGCACTGCTGACGGCCGACCGCACCGCCGCGGCCCGCACGGTGCTCGAAAGCCTGCGGCCGGAGATCCGGGCACGGGGCCGCTTCCGGCTGCTGGAGGCCCGGCTCCTGCTGGCCGAAGGGGACACCGCGGCCGTGCGCGCGGTCTTCGACGCCGGCTTCGAGGTCGCCGACCTGCGGGAAGGGGCCGAGATCCTGGAGGAGATCTGGCGCTCCGTCACCGACGACCCGCTGCCGGACGTCTACGACTTCAGGATGCGCCGGCGCCCCCTGCGTTGAGACCCTGATCGCCGAGGACAACGGCGATCGCGCGTGATCCGGCCGATGACGCCACCCGGCGTTCATCGGCCGATCCGCGTCAGGCGGACACGTTGCGGTCCACGTACTCGAAGACCGAGCCGTCCGGGTGCAGGGCGATCAGATTGCGGCCGGCCGGGGTGGGGACCGGGCCCGCGACGATCCGCGCCCCGACCCGGGTCAGGGCCGCATGGGCCTCGTCGACATCCTTGACCGCGATGGTCGCCGACACCTTGCGCAGAATCTCCAGCTCCGACTCCGGGCCGCTCATCAGCAAGAAGCAGCCGATCGCGGCGACCGAGACCCCGCCACGCTCGAAGCGCAGCGCCGGAGTACTGGTGAGGCCCTCGTAGAAGGCCACCGAGGCCTCCAGGTCGTCGACGCAGATTCGCAGCGTGGTTCCCAGGATTTCCATGCCCACGAGGGTAGTCGGCGGCCGGACGGCATGTGATCGAATCCGCCCGGCAGCGCGGTCGGTCAGGGCCGGCAGAGCACCTCGCCGTGCGGCACCATGAACCACCCGTCGGGCTCCTCGCCCCACGCGCGCCAGGCCGCCGCGACGGCCGTCAGCTGTTCGGCGCCGGCATGTCCGCCGTCCACGGCCAGTTTCGCATACACCGACGCCGTCGTACGGTCCGCCCACAGGCCGCTCCACCAGGCGCGGTTCTCCGGGGTGGCGAAGCACCAGGCCGCCGCGGTGGGGGTGATGTCGGTGAACCCGGCCTGCCGGGCCCAGGACAGCAGCCTGCGTCCGGCGTCGGGCTCGCCCCCGTTGGCGCGCGCCACCCGGCCGTACAGCTCCTGCCACTGCGCCATGCCCGGCACTTCCGGGTACCAGGTCATCGCCGCGTAGTCGCTGTCGCGCGCCGCGACCACGCCGCCGGGCCGGCACACCCGCCGCATTTCGCGCAGTGCCTGCACCGGGTCGCCCACGTGCTGGAGCACCTGGTGGGCGTGGACCACATCGAAGGAGTCGTCGGGGAAGTCCAGCGCGTGCACATCGGCCGTGGCGAACTCGATGTTCTCCAGGCCGCGTTCGGCCGCCGTCGCGGCTGCCCGGTCGAGGATGTCGCGGCCCGTGTCGACAGCGGTCACCCGGCCCGGGGCGACCAGCGCCGCCAGATCGGCGGTGATGGTGCCCGGACCGCAGCCCACGTCCAGCACCGCCTGGCCCGGGCGGAGTTCACCGATGAGGTAGGCCGCCGAGTTGGCCGCGGTCCGCCATTGGTGCGAGCGCAGCACCGACTCGTGGTGACCGTGGGTGTACACGGCGGTCTCCTTGGGCATGGCGGTACGTCCTCTCTGGGGACTTCGCAAGCGGTAGGGCAACGGTACGCCGCGATGTCGCATCCTGAGATATGCGTCTTGCCATACGGACAGTCAGACCGGCATCGGGCAGTAGACCGTCAACGCCTCCGGCAGTTTGTCGATCATCAACTCCTTTCCGGAGTGGGCCACTTCACCGTCGTACGCATACGGAGTGCCCGGCGCCAGGCCGGAGATGCGCACCCTGTGGCGACGTACCGCCGCATGGACGGGCGACCGGGTCAGCGGTCCGGCGACCGCCGCGGCGAGCAGTCGCAGACCCGGGGTCCGGCCGCCGTGCACCACCCGGACGTCCAGCAGGCCGTCCGCCAGGTTGTGCCGGCGGCCGGGGGCGGGGCCCACCCGCTGGAACAGTCCGTTCCCCACGAAGAGCAGCCACAGGGGCCGCCGCCGTCCCTGTACTTCCGCCGTCAGCGGGCGTGCGCCGCGCAGCGCCTCGACGGCCGCCAGCACTCCCGCGGGCCAGCCGCCGATCCGGGGTGCCCAGCGCTCCCGGGTCCGTACGAGTTCCGGATACACCCCGAGGCTGAAGGCGTTGAGGAAGTAGCCGTGCGCCCCGCCGGGACCCTGGGGGCCGGGCCGGAAGCGGCCGAGGTCCACCCGGACCGCGTCACCCGCGGCGAGCGCGGCCACCGTGTCCTGCACCGTCTCGATGCCGAGGTCGTAGGCGAAGTGGTTGAGGGTCCCGCCGGGGAACACGGCGAGCGGCAGGCTGTGCGTCGCCGCGACGGCCGCCGCCAGATTCACCGTGCCGTCGCCTCCGCAGACGCCCAGTGCCTTGCCCCGTCGTGCTGCCTTCTCCAGCGTCCCGGACAGATCGGCGGGCGCGCACTCCACCACCTCGGCGAGCGGCAGCGCCTCGCGGACCAGGTCGGCCGTAGCGGTTGCCGAGCCGGACTCCTGGTTGACGATCACGACCAGATCCTGCCCCGTCGGCATCGCCGGAGCACCGGCCGGCGGTCTCCCGGGCGCGGGCAGCTGTCCACGGGTCGGTACGACGCCCCGCAGTGCGAACGCCGCTCCTATGCCGAGAGCCGCACCTGCCACCACATCGCTCGGATAGTGGACCCCGGTGTAGACGCGGGAAGCGGCCACCGCCACCGCGACCGGGGCGACGACCGCACCCCAGCCCTTCGACTCCAGGGCGACACCCGTCGCGAAGGCCGCGGCGGAAGCCGCGTGCCCGGAGGGGAAGGACGTGGTGAACGGCTGTCGCTTGAGCTGTCGTATCACCGGCACCAGATCGAGTATCGGGCGTTCCCTGCGCACCGCGCCCTTGCCCACGGTGTTGATCGCCGCCGAGGCCACGGCCAGGGACGCGATGCCGCGCAGTGCTGCCCTGCGTGAGCGTGCGCTGCTGCCCAGCGCCGCCATGCCTGCCGCCGCCCCGAACCACAGCAGCCCGTGATTGGCGCTGCGGCTCAGCCGGGGCAGCAGGGGCTCGGCGCCAGGCCAGTGCCGTGCGGCCACGCTCTGGAAGGCGGCGAGGTCGCGTTGATGGAGCCAGGTCTGCCAGCGGGTGGGTGAGGAGAGGTTGCGCGGTGTCGACATGGGACAGCGAATACCCTGCCGCGGGGCCGTGAACCAGGAGGCGCGCACACCGACCCCTGTCGGAACCCGGCCGAATCGAGGACAATCCCATGAATTGCCCGGTGTCCGGCCTCTACGGCGCGTCGCGGACATTGCCCGGACAAGTTTCCTGCCGTTAGCCTGCGTTCGTAATTCCGGTCATTGGCCGGAGTGTCGAACGAGATGGGTGGGCGATCATGGGGCGACTCGTCCCTGCGGTGACCAGGGCGCTGGACGTACTCGAGCTCTTCCTCCAGGGCGAGGGAACCCTCTCGGCCCCCGAGGTCACCCGCAGGCTCCAACTGCCGAGGACCACCGTCCACGAACTGCTCACCACGCTGGCCGCGCGCTCCTACCTCGTCACGGTCCCCGAGCAGCCCGGCCGCTACCGGCTCGGCGTGCGGACGTACCAGCTGGGCAGCCGGTACGCGGAACAGCTCGACCTGGCGGCCGAGGGGCAGCAGGTGGCCCGGGAGGTCGCCGAGACCTGCGGCGAGACGGTCCATGTGGCGATCCTCGAGGACACCGAGGTCATCTACATCGCCAAGGTGGACTCCACGCACGCCGTCCGCATGGTCTCGGCCGCCGGGCGCAAGCTTCCCGCGCACTGCACCTCCGTGGGCAAGCTGCTCCTTGCCGCCCTGCCCGAGGCGGAGCTCGACGCACGCCTCGACGGTCGCGAACTCGTCGCGATGACGGACAACAGCCTCACCGACGCCACAGAGCTGCGCGCCGCGCTCGCCGTCGTGCGCAAGCGGGGGATCGCGGTCGAGCACCGGGAGTCGAACCCGGACGTGAGCTGTGTGGCGGCGCCGGTCCGGGACCGGTCGGGACGGGTCGTCGCGGCGCTCTCCATCTCCGTGCCGATGATCCGCTGGAGCGAGGAGCGCGAGGAGGAGCTCGCGCAGCTCGCGGCGGGCGGCGCGGACGCGTTGTCCGGCAGGCTCGGACACCACCGGGCACAGGGGTGAGGCCCACCGTGGAGGTGGCCGTACGGGAACGGGCCGAGCTCGGTGAGGGCCCCACCTGGGACCCGGCTGCCGGACGGCTGATCTGGGTCGACATCCTCTCCTCCCGGATCCACACGTACGACCCGTCGAGCGGTCGCCGTACGGTCATGGCCACCGAACAGCACGTCGGAGCGGCGAAGCCGCGGGCCGGCGGTGGGCTCGTGGTCAATCTGCGGGACGGCGTCGGCCTGTACGACCGCGACGGGGCCTTCACATGGCTGGCCCGAGACCCCGTCCCGGGGCGCCGGGGCAACGACGCGGCCGTGGCACCTGACGGTGCGCTGTGGGCGGGCACCATGCGCTACGACGAGCGGGAGGCGGGCGGCAGCCTGTCCCGGATCGGGCCGGACGGCAGCGTGGCGGTCGTGCCGGAAACGGTGACGGTCAGCAACGGCACCGGCTGGAGCCCGGACGGGCGGCTCATGTACTACATCGACAGCCCGACGCGGCGGATCGACGTGTTCGACGTGGAGGGCGAGCGCATTGCGAACCGCCGTCCGTTCGCCGTCGTCGAACCGGGCGCCGGCTGGCCGGACGGGCTGACGGTGGACGCCGAGGGCTGTGTGTGGGCCGCCCTCTGGGACGGTGCGGCGGTGCGGCGCTACACGCCGGACGGCCGGCTGGACCTGGTCGTGGTGCTGCCGGTCCGGCGGCCGACGGCATGCGCGTTCGGGGGGCCGGACCTCGCCGACCTGTACATCTCCTCGGCCCGGACCGGTGTCCTGGCGCCGCATCCCCTGTCGGGGTCCCTGCTGGTGCTGGCCGACGCGGGGCGTGGCGTGGCGGGGGTTCCGTTCGCGGGGTGACCTGCCCCCTGCCTCCCTCGACGGCGGTGCCCCGGTCCGCGGGGCGCCTCCCGTCCGCCCCGGGCGCCACATCTGGGTCCGGTGCGGGGGCGGGGCGGGTGAAACCTCCGTATAAAGGGCCCAGGGTGATGCAGGCGGAGGAGGCCCCGGGATGCACTGGAGCGAGCGGAAGCCCCACGCCGTCCGGCAGGACCACGGCCCCGTGCGCTACGGGCCGCCCGCCCCCGAGCCCGGTCTTCCCGTGCTCCCGGAGCTGGCCGACGTGCTGGCCGCCTCGGCCGCCAGGACCAGCCCCGAGCCCCCGGGTGGCGGAACGATCCTGCGGGAGGCCGCCTGCGCCTATTGGGAGCGGCGAGGACTGCACAGCGGCCCCGGGGACATCGCGGCAGCCCCGGGTGCCCAGCCGCTGCTTCTCGCGCTCATCGCCGCGCACGGCGGCGATGTGCTCATGCCCCGTCCCTGCCCCGCCACCTGGATGCCGCAGGCGCGGCTGCTCGGCCGGCCCGCGTACCACGTGCCCACCCCCGCCGAGTGCGGCGGCATACCCGACCCGTTCGCCCTGCTGGAGACCGTACGCAGGGTCCGTGCCGAGGGCGGCAGACCCCGGCTGCTGCTGATCTCCGTGGTCGACGACCCGACCGCCACCGTCGCCCCGCCGGAGCTCGTCCGGGAGGTCTGCGAGGCCGCCGTCGGCGAGGGGCTGCACATCGTCAGCGACGAGACCTGGCGCGACACCGTGTACCGGCCCCTCGACACGGTCCTGCTCAGCCCCGCCGAGATGTGCCCCGACGACGTGACCGTCCTCGTGGACCTGGCGGGTGCGCTGACCCCGTCCGCGTGGCCGGTCGCCGTCGCCCGTTTCCCGGCCACCGGGCGCGCGGCCGTCCGCCGCGCACGCGCCCTCGACATCCTCACTGCCCTCGGCGCCCTCGTGGCGGAACCCGTCGCGCGGGCGGCCGCCCACGCGCTGAGGGAACCGGAGGCGGTCACGGACAGGATCCGGCAGGCCGCCGGTCTCCAGGCCCAGGTCGCCCCCGCCGCGCACCGGGCCGTGCTCACCGCCGGCGCGCTGGCCAGGCCCCCGCAGGCGGGCCGGCACCTCTACGCCGACCTCGGCCCGCTGCGCACCCGGCTGGCCGCCCGGGGCGTCACGGACTCCATGGAGCTGGAGGAGTACCTGACGCAGCGGCTCGGCACCCCGACTCCGGGCGGGCACCGGTTCGGGGACGAACTGGGCGCCCTGAGGGTCCGGCTGGGCACGGGGCCGCTGCTCGGCTCAACCCCGCAGGAGCAGATGGAGTCCCTCACTGCGGTGGAGCCCTTGAAATTGCCCCATGTCGCACAAGCGTTGAGCATTTTCGCAGCAGCCCTCGATGAACTCCGATGACAGGAGCCTCTCGATGACGGAACAGACCGAGCGCCCGGTCGCGGATCCCGGCCCCGCGGCCACCGGCCACGTCGTCCCGGCGCGCCCCCTCGGTGAGGTCCGGTCCTGGCCCAGCAGCTTCGCGGACCGCCTCACCGCCCCGCTCCCGGGTGTCAGGGGCATGACGCGGCTGGCCCGCGAGCGCGCCATGCGGCCCAACACCGAAGGGCTGCGGGGGATCCACCGGCTGCCGTACGCTCCCGGCCCGCTGCCCGCCGCGGGGACGGACACGATGGCCGTCACCTGGGCAGGACACGCCAGCTGGATCGTCAGGGTCGGCGGGCTCACCGTCCTCACCGACCCGGTCTGGTCGCGCCGGATCCTCGGCACCCCGGCCAGGATCACCCCGGTCGGCGTCCGCTGGGAGGAACTGCCGCCGGTCGACGCCGTCGTCATCAGCCACAACCACTACGACCACCTGGACGCCCCGACCCTGCGCAGGCTGCCCCGGGCCACTCCGCTGTTCGTCCCCGCCGGACTCGGCTCCTGGTTCCGGCGCCGCCGGTTCACCTGCGTCACCGAGCTCGACTGGTGGGAGTCGGCGGAACTGGGCGGTGTGCGGTTCGACTTCGTGCCCTCCCACCACTGGTCCAAGCGCACCCTCGTGGACACCTGCCGCTCCCTGTGGGGCGGCTGGGTCCTCGGCGACCGGCAGGGGCGGCGGATCTACTTCGCGGGGGACAGCGGCTACGGGCACTGGTTCAAGGAGATCGGCCGCCGCTACCCCGGACTCGACCTGGCGATGCTGCCCATCGGCGCGTACGAACCGCGCTGGTGGCTCTCGGACGTGCACACGGACCCCGAGGAGGCCGTGCAGGCGTACGAGGACCTCGGCGCCCGGGCGATGGCACCGATGCACTGGGCGACGTTCCTGCTCTCCGCCGAACCCGTACTCGAACCGCTGATCCGACTCCGTACCGCCTGGCACCAGGCCGGATACCCCCGCGAAGACCTCTGGGACCTGCCGGTCGGCGGCTCACGTGTCCTCGGCGGCTGAGCGTTCCGGGTCAGTGGCCCAGCCGTGCCCGCAGTCTGCGCCACACCGCCGGTGCCCCGCTGATCAGCAGCGTCAGGGCGACCGCGGCGAGCACGCCCTGCCACGGCTCGGCGAAGAGGGAACCACCCAGGATCCCGATCAGTTGATACGTCGCGGCCCACGCCAGACACGCCGGCACGTCACCGCGGGCGAACTGCCGCAGCGGCATCCCGCCGAGCAGACAGGCCAGCATCACCGGTATCCGCCCGGCCGGCACCAGCCGGGACAGCACCAGGACCGTCGCGCCGTGCTCGTCCAGCTTCTGCTGCGCCTGCGCAAGGCGCTCCGGAGCGGCCCGGCTGCTGATCGCTTCCAGCCACCTCGAGCCGTTCTTGGACCGCACCCCGCGCTGCCCCAGCCAGTACAGGCATATGTCCCCGAGGAACGCCGCGGCCGACGCCACCACGAAGACCACCAGCAGGGCGAACGGTGACGTCTGGTGGAACGCCACCACGGCGGCCGAACTCACCAGCGCCCCCGTCGGCACCACCGGCACCAGTGACCCCAACGCCACCAGCGCGAACAACGACGGATAGCCGAAGGCCTGCTGCGTCGACTCCGTCGGCAGCTGCCGCACGACTTCCTGGATCATCTACGGGCCTCCGGCCGCACATGCTCGCCGTGCCCCAGCCGGTGCACCGCCACCCCCGGCGCCACGAGCGCGGCCTGCCGTACGAATTCGTCGCCCGGCGCGTGGAACTCGTGCGGCCGGACCCCGTCCATCCCGATCGGCCAGTACGTGCCGTAGTGCACCGGAACCGCGGAGCGCGGCGCCAGCATGGCCAGCGCCTGCGCGGCGCGGGCGGCATCCAGATGGTGATGGCCGAGATACGGACCCCAGCCGCCGACGGGCAGCAGCGCCACGTCCACCGGCCCCACGGCATCGGCCATGTCGTCGAACAGCCCGGTGTCCCCGGCGAAGTAGGTGCGGGCCTCGCCCTCGACCACGAAGCCCAGGGCAGGCACACGGTGCGGGCCGACCGGCAGCCGCCGGCCGTCGTGCAGGGCGGGTACCGCCCTGACCAGCACCGCGCCGACACGGACCTCGTCGCCCGGGGCGACCTCGGTGATCCGCAGCCCGCGCATCCGGCGCAGCACCCGCAGCCCCGGTACTGCCCCGGTCGCGCCCTTGGGCACGATCAGCAGACTGCCCGGGGAGAGGCGGGCCAGGGAGGGGAGGTGCAGGTGGTCGGAGTGCAGGTGGGAGATCAGGACCGCGTCCGCGACAGCGGCCTCGGGCGGCGGCACCTCGCCCCGGCGCCGGCGCAGATGCGCGAAGCGCCGTACGAACAGAGGATCGGTCAGCACCCGGACCCCGGAGTCCTCGATCGTGCAGGTGGCATGACCCCACCAGGTGACCTCCACCGTCCTGCCTCCTCGATCCGTCGGCCCGCGCACCCGTCCCGGCCATGCGCTGTCCCGTACGAGCCTAGGCGCTCCGCGCCGTCCTCACGCCGGTGCGCACCTTTCCACTCCTGTCCGCCCGGGTTCACGTGGCTACGGAGGGCTACGGCCGGGGTAGGGTCGGGCGCAGCATCCGAGTGCGGGGGGATCCGTTCATGGGGGACGTCATCGACGGCGTACGGGTGGCGGCCATCGCCAGTCTCACACCGCTGGAAGAGCTCGACGGCGATCCGTTCATCGTCGATACCCGCAGCCAGCACGCCATGTGCGCGCGCTGGGCCGCCGACCAGGGGTACGTCGTCACCCGCCAGCTGCGCGTCTACGGGCTGCGCCCCGACCACCACGCGCTGTGGGCCGACGTCGAGGGCGGCCAGGTCGAACTGTTCGTCGCCCCCAACGACCGGGTGCTCGCCCGGGCCGTCGTCTCGGTGCCGGACTTCGCCGCCGAGTGCGCGCGGCGCGGCGTACGGCTGGAGCTCGCCGGCCTCGCCGAGCCCGTGTACACCGCGCGCACGAAGGCGAGCGTCCACCGCAGACTCTCCATGCCGACCGCGGGATACGACGGCTGCTGACCACCGGCCCGGGCACGGACCGGCTGTGAAAAGCTGGATGCGGACCCATGACGGCACCGGGTCCGGACATGAGGTGGAGCGGCGTGGGTGACGGGCGATGGCGTACGGCGGGCAGAGCCCTCCTGCGCGTGGTCGCGGTGTGGGCGGTCTCCACCCTCACCCTGCTGGCCCTCGCCGGGATCCTGCCCGACTTCCAGCTCCAGTCCGACGACGGTGACAGCGTCACCAGGACCGCGTTCACCGCGGCGTGGGGGGCGGGCGCCTTCGGTCTGCTCTCCGCACTGGTGTGGCCGGTCCTCGTCCGGGCGCTGCTCATCGTGCCCGCACTGGTGCTGGGCGCGCTGGTCTTCTTCCTCAACGGCTCGCTGCTGCTGATCGCCCTCCGGCTCATCCCGGACGGGCGCGGGACGGCCAACCCGGAGACCGCGGTGGTCGTCGCGGCCGTCATGTCCGCCGTCGCCTCGGCCACCTCCACCGCGCTCGCGGTCCGCGACGACGATGCCTACCGGCGAAGGCTCTCCCGGCTGGCCGACCGGCGCCGCCGTCGCAGCGGCACCGCAGGCACCGCGGACGGCGGCCGCGGCGGCCCGCCGGGCATCGTGTTCGTCCAGCTCGACGGCGTCGGTCACGACGTGCTCGAGCAGGCGGCCGCCGCCGGTCTGATGCCGACCGTGGCCGGACTCCTCGCCGACGAGGCGGGCCACCGGCTCACCCCGTGGAGCACCGACTGGTCCAGCCAGACCGGCGCCAGCCAGCTGGGCATCCTGCACGGCAGCAACTTCGACGTGCCCGCGTTCCGCTGGTACGAGAAGGAGACCGGCTCCGTGATGGTCTCCAGCAGGCCGGCGAGCGCACTCGAGCTGCAGCGCAGGGCCATCGTCCGCACCCGTGACGGCGGCCTGCTCACCGTCGACGGGGCGAGCCGGGGGAACCTCTTCAGCGGCGGTGCCGACCAGCTCGCCCTCGTCCTGTCGATGGCCGCCAGGCGCGGCAAGGGGCGCCGCTCGCGCGCCGGATACTTCGCGTACTTCTCCGACCCGGCCAACGCCGTCCGGACCGCGCTGTCCTTCGTCGCCGAAGTGGGCCGTGAGATCGGCCAGTCCACCCGGGCCCGGATCAGGAAGGAGTCCCCCCGGGTCAAGCGCGGCGGGCTGTACCCCTTCATCCGGGCGTTCGCGACGGTCGTCGAACGCGATGTCGTGGTCGCCGCGGTCATCGGCGACATGTTCGCGGGACGCACCGCCGTCTACGCCGACCTCGTCGCGTACGACGAGGTCGCCCACCACTCGGGGCCGCACAGCAGGGACGCGG
Source organism: Streptomyces sp. NPDC056452 (assembly GCF_042796085.1). Classification (NCBI taxonomy): domain Bacteria; kingdom Bacillati; phylum Actinomycetota; class Actinomycetes; order Kitasatosporales; family Streptomycetaceae; genus Streptomyces; species Streptomyces sp. NPDC056452. The sequence continues at coordinate 39,095 of NZ_JBHTRI010000027.1, read as the reverse complement.
AGAAGGTCCTGACACGCCTCGACCGCTCCCTGGGACTCATCGCGAAGGTCGCGGAACACACCCCGCGCACCTACCGGATCGTGCTGCTCTCCGACCACGGCCAGAGCCCCGGGGAGACCTTCGCCGGGAGGTACGGACTCACCCTGAAGGACCTGGTGAGGGCGGGCTGCGGGCTGCCCGTACCCCGCAGGGCGCAGCGCACCCGCAGCGCGTCCGAGGCGCGTGACGCCGTACGCATCGCGCTGCACCGGCCCGTCGGGGGGAAGGAGGCGGAGCATCCCGCGACGCCGTCCGACCCGGTCGTGCTCGCCTCCGGCAACCTCGGGCTGCTGTCCTTCCCGGACATCGAGGGGCGCGCCTCGCGCGAAGAGCTCGAACGCCGCCACCCCGCGCTGCTCGCCACGCTCGCCGGCCATCCGGGCATCGGCTTCCTGCTCGTGCGGAGCGAGGAGCACGGCTCGGTGGTGCTGGGACCCGGCGGGGCGGAGGTCCCCGTCCCCGAACTGACGGACGGGCAGGGCCCGATCGCCGCCTTCGGGGCAGGCGCGGCCGAGGCGGTGCGGCGCACCGACACCTTTCCGCACGTCGCCGACGTCATGGTCAATTCGATGTACGACCCCGAGACCGGCCGCGTACACGCCTTCGAGGAGCAGATCGGTTCGCACGGCGGGCTCGGTGGCGAACAGTCCCGGCCGTTCCTGCTCTGGCCGCGCACACTGGCGGACCCGAGGGACGTCGTGGCGGCGGAGGGAGGGGCCGCCCCGTGCGGTCCGGTGGGTGCGGAGGCCGTGCACCGGATACTGGCGCGCTGGCTGCGGGAGCTCTCCGGGCCCCAGGTGCCGTTGCGGACCGAGGGCTTCACCGGCGCGGAACGGGCCGACGAACCCTTCCCCGACGTGGACACGGACGCCGGCCTGCCGGGCGCGCGGGGCTGACGGACACCGGCCTGCCCGGCGGTCGCGACGTCAGGTGGACTTGCGCTCCACCAGCGTCGGATGGAAGACGACCGAGGGCGTCGGGCCACCCGGCCGGCCGATCTGCCTCAGCAGGAGCCGTGCCATCTCCGCGGCCATTTCCTCCACCGGCTGCCGCACCGTCGTCAGCGGCGGATCGCAGGCCAGCGCCGCGCTGCTGTCGTCGAACCCCACCACCGACACGTCCGACGGGACGTCCTTGCCCGCCCGCAGCAGCACGGGCAGGGCGCCGAGCGCCATCAGGTCCGAGGCGATGAACACCGCGTCCAGGTCCGGCCGGTCACGCAGCAGCTGCCGCATCGCCGACGCGCCTCCCACATGGGTGAAGTCGCCCTCGGCGCGCGCCACGTCGTGGATGCCGTGCAGGGCGAGTGCGTCCAGGAACCCCGTCAGGCGCGCCTGGCCCGCGGGCATGTCCTGCGGCCCCGCGACCGTGCCGATGCGCAGACGCCCCAGGGACGCCAGGTGGTCGGCGGCCAGCTGGGCCCCGGCACGCTGGTCTGCCTCGACGTACGTGAGCGGGGACGGCCGCCTGGGCCTGCCCGCGAGCACGGCGGGCAGCCGCGTGTCATGGAGCAGCCCGGGCAGCGGATCCTCCGCGTGCGAGGAGATCAGCACCACGCCGTCGACATGGCCCTGGCGCAGGTACGACAGGAGCTGATTGCGCGAGGCCTCGTCGTCGGCCAGCATCAGGACCATCTGGATGCCCGCGGGCCGGAGCACCTCGAGCAGACCGCTCACCACGCGGCCGAAGTACGGGTCGGAGAACATCCGGCCTATGAACGGTTCGGAGACCGGCCGCCGTTCCCGCTCGGACACGACGAGGGCGATCGAGTCCGTCCTCCGTGTCACGAGCGAGCGCGCCGCACGATTGGGGACGTATCCCGTGGTGGCCACCGCCTCCTCCACGACCCGCCGAAGCGCCGGGTCCACCGTGGTCGCGCCGTTGATCACCCGGGACACCGTGGCCCGGGAGACGCCCGCCACCGCGGCAACATCCTCCAAGGTGGCGGGGCGTGCGGGCGGGGTCACGTGGGCAGTCATGCAGCCTTTATACCGGGTGGTCCAGCGGCTCCATGTATCGGTTCGGGCACGTCAGCCGCCGTTCACGGCCAGTGCGTCCAGGTCCGCCAACTGGCTTTCGCGCGCCGTCACGAGGGCCCGTGCCCGCTCCTTGGCGTCGGCCCTGGTGCCCGCCGTCGTCTCGGAGCGCGACACCTGCGCGGACTGGCGGAGATGGTCGCGGATCTGCGCCACGAGCAACCGGTCGAACGTGCCGCCCTCCGCCGCGCGGGCCGCCACGAGGTCGTCGGCCGTCACCATGCCCGGCATGTTGTGACCCGCGTGCACATCGGTGGAGGGCAGACCCATCCGGTCCCGCAGCCCGCGCAGCGCGGTCAGTTCGGCGTCCTGCGCGGTACGCAGACGGGTCGCCCAGGACCGGAGCCGTGGGTCGGCCGCCCTCTTCGCGGCCATGGCCAGCAGGGCGACGGCCTGTTCGTCCATCGGGATCATCAACTGGACCCAGGCGGAGTCCGTCGGATCGCCGGACCGCGACGGTGCCGGGCCGGAGGAGGAAGGGGCCGCCGGTCGGGGCGGAGGTTCCGGGTCGGCAGAAGCGGAACACGAGGTGAGCCCGGTGGCGAGGAGCAGGGGGAGCAGGAGCGACGCTGCTGCGCGACGAACCGCCTTCACAGGGGTGTCCTTGGGTGTGGAACCGGTCGGTCCCCGTCCGGAGGCAGTGCGGCCCCGGACGGGAACCCACCGGTGGAGTGGGTGAATCGCGACGGCCGGGCCGTCAGGGGGTGCCGTCAGCCCCGCACTTCACGATGGCGTTGATGCAGTCGCGTACACGCTGGGCCATTTCCGCCTCGGGCCACACGTTGAAGAAGTCGCCGTGCATCGTGTAGCCGCGCCCCGATGCCAGTCTGAGGCGGGCGGGATCGCCGTTGACCGGATAGCGCAGCACCTGGCGCAGCTTGGGTACCGGGACGGGGTGAGTGGCCGGGCAGGCGCCGCCCACCGGGTAGGCCATGTGGCTCTTGTGGTCGGCCGAGTCCAGGTCCCTGCCGTTCCAGCACTGCGGGAAGTCGAGGTACGACTCCAGCATCGCGCCGGCAGGGCAGTTGACGAAGTCGTGGGACGGATTGACCTCGCCGTGGTGCAGACACGACCAGCGCGCGATCGTGTTGTCGTCGGGGCCGGTCGCCTTCGCGTTGCCCGCGACGATCCGCAGACCACGGGGGAACGGCTTGATCGTGCGGATGATGTCGTCCCGGACTCCCTCTCCCAGGTAGTAGAAGGTGGTGCCGGTCGGTTCCACCTCCTTGGTGCCGTCGTACATCGTGGGAACCCAGTACGAGGAGATGTCGGTCGAGGGGGCGCAGCTGGTGCCGCCCCTCTCCAGGGACGCCAGATCGGAATGGGCGTTCGTGGTGTCGTTCCCGAAGAAGCTGTGCATGTGGGAGGCACCCGGCAGATTGGGCAGCACGATCGGGTCGTCGGGAGCACGGTGGGTGTACGGGCACTCCGCGAGGAACTCGGCGACCCGGACCACGTCGGCCGGGGCCTTGGGCGCGGCACCGGCGGTCGTGTCACCGGCGGCGTTGCCCACGTTGGCCTGGACGAAGGACAGGGCGAGGGCGGCGACCGCCAGCCCTGCGATTCTGTGGCGCCACGGGGGCAGGGTTCTGCGCCCGCGGTGTTCGGTCGTGCGTCGGTTTCGGAAGAGCACGGCACTCCTGTTCTGAGGAAGTGGGGTTCCTTGACCAGTTCTCTGATCACTGTAGAGAGCGCTCTCTCGCAGAACGTAAGAGTGTGACGTAAGCATGTCAAGCGATCGCGCAGTACCATCAATTGCCTGGTCATTGAACCGACTTGGGCGCGCCGGAGTCGGGAGAGCGCTCTCTCGGAAGGGGTGTCGGGCAGGGGTCGCGGGGCGTTGTCAGTGGTGGGCGGCAGGATGGTGGTCATGACGACGAACTCAGCTGTTGTGCTCGCCGATGCAGCCGCCTACGCCGCCGCGGTGGAAGGGGCGACGCAAGCCGCCGCCGCCTACTACGCCACGGGCGAGAGCACGCTCGACGACGACGCGTACGACCGCCTGGTGCGGGGGATCGCGGCCTACGAGCTGGAGCACCCGCAGGAGATGCTGGACGCCTCGCCGACCGGGAAGGTCGCGGGCGGCGCCGCCGTGGGCGACGTACCGCACACGGTCCCCATGCTCTCCCTGGACAACGTGTTCTCCGCCGAGCAGTTCGTCACCTGGACCGCGTCCCTGGAGCGGCGGATCGGCAGGCCCGTCGCCGCCTGGAGCGTGGAGCCCAAGCTCGACGGCCTCGCGGTCGCCGCGCGCTACCACCAGGGCCGTCTCAACCGGCTGATCACCCGGGGCGACGGGACCGCGGGCGAGGACGTGTCGCATGCGATCGGCACGGTGCTCGGCCTTCCCGAGCAGCTCACCTCTCCTGCCACCATCGAGGTGCGCGGCGAGATCCTCATGACCAACGAGCAGTTCGAACAGGCCAATACGGTACGCACGGAGCACGGCGGCGCCCCCTTCGCGAACCCGCGCAACGGGGCGGCGGGCACCCTCCGAGCCAAGGACCGGCCCTATCGCGTCGAGATGACCTTCTTCGCGTACGGAGCGCTCGCACTGCCCGACTCCGGTGACCTGACCGGCACCCTGGCCGAACTCCCGCACAGCGAGGTCCTGGAGCTCGTCGCCGACCTCGGCGTCCACACGGCGGCGGACACCGCGGTGGCGCCGCGCACCGTAGGTACGGCCCAAGAGGTACAGACCGGGGTCGAGGACATCGCCGCGCTGCGCGCCTCGCTGCCGTTCGGGATCGACGGCATCGTGATCAAGGCGGACCTCGCGGCCGACCAGCGCGAGGCGGGTTCCGGGACGCGGGCGCCGCGCTGGGCCATCGCGTACAAGCTCCCCGCCGTCGAGAAGGTCACCCGTCTCCTGGGCGTCGAGTGGAATGTCGGCAGGACCGGCATCATCGCCCCGCGCGCCGTGCTCGAACCCGTGGAGATCGACGGATCGACCGTCGGGTACGCCACCCTGCACAACCCGGCCGACATCACCCGCCGCGATCTGCGCCTGGGCGACCAGGTGATGGTCTACAAGGCGGGCGACATCATTCCCCGGATCGAGGCGCCCGTCGCGCATCTGCGGACGGGTGACGAGAAGCCGATCGTGTTCCCCGAGGCCTGCCCGCAGTGCGGCTCCGAGATCGACACCAGTGAGCAGCGCTGGCGCTGCACCAGAGGGCGCAACTGCCGTCTGGTCGCCTCCATCTCGTACGCGGCCGGGCGCGACCAGCTCGACATCGAGGGCCTCGGTGCCACGCGGGTCGTCCAGCTCGTCGACGCCGGTCTCGTCACCGACTTCGCCGATCTGTTCACGCTCGGCCGGGAGCAGCTGCTCTCCCTGGAGCGGATGGGGGAGACCTCCACGGACAATCTGCTCGCCGCCATCGACACGGCGCGGACGCGCCCGTTGTCCCGCGTCTTCTGCGCCCTGGGCGTACGGGGCACGGGGCGCTCCATGTCCCGCCGGATCGCCCGCTACTTCGCGACGATGGACCGCATCGTCGCCGCCGACGCGGAGACCCTGCAGCAGGTCGACGGGATCGGCAAGGAGAAGGCCACGGGGGTGGTCGGGGAGCTGGTGGAGCTGGCCCCGCTGATCGCCAAGCTGGTGGCCGCCGGGGTCAACATGACGGAGCCCGGTGCCACCCCGCCGCCGGAGCCCGGGGAAGCACGGACGGACGCCGAGGCGGGCGACGGGGCGGTGGAGGGGCTGCCCCTCGACGGCATGACCGTCGTGGTCACCGGCGCCATGACCGGCCCGCTGGAGAAGCTCTCGCGCAACCAGATGAACGAGCTGATCGAACGGGCCGGCGGGAAGTCCTCGTCCAGCGTCTCCAAGCGCACGAGTCTGCTGGTCGCGGGGGAGAAGGCCGGATCGAAGCGCACCAAGGCCGAGGACCTGGGCGTCAGGATCACCGCGCCGGACGAGTTCGCGGAGCTGATCGCGTCATTCCTGAGCCCGGAGGTATGAGACGGGATATCGAGGGCGCGCCCCTTGGAATCGGTGAGGGAGTAGCGTTCCCCACCCCGTTATTGCATAGTGAGGGTTCGGTCATGCCTCGCTATCTGCGGGTCGTGAGTGGTGAGCGGCTGCAGTGGCAGGCCGGGGGTGAGGGGCGATGCGTTCTTTGCGCGACGGACGGCGGCACAGCCGGCCCGTCCACCGGTGGCCCGGCGGCCGTCCCGCTGCGGCGGACCACCACGGGGCAACCCGGGGACTGGCCATCGACCTGGGAAGTTCCGGGGCCCGCGCCTGGGTTCCCGGCCGTGGCCTCGTCGTCGGCCCCGCGCCGCAGGAAGGCGCCGGCCCTCCGGTCCGGCGTGGACGCATCGTCGACGCGGATTCCTGCGGCAGACTCCTCGGCCACCTCGCCGATGCCGCGCTGGGCGCCGACCGCAGCGGCACCGTGATCGTCCTCAGTTGTCCGGTCCTCGCCGGAGCCGAGCACCGGTCCCTGGCCAGGGACCTCCTCACCGCCCTCGGCCCCTCCGGGGTCGTGGTCCTCAGCAGCGCGCGGGCCGCCGCCGCATACGCCGGGCCGCGGAGCGGCGGTCCGCTGCTCGTCGTCGACATGGGCGCCGAGATCACCGAAGTCACCCTGCTCGTCGACGGGACGGTCGCCGACGCCCGGCAGGCCGAGACCGGGCTCGTCGACCTGGAACCGGACGCGCCTCCCGCGGAGCCCGTGCGGACCGTGCTCGACATGGTCATGTCGATGTGGCGACAGGACAAGCACGGAGCGGTCAGCGGCGCACTGCGCAGAGGCCCCGTGCTCGCCGGAGGCGGCGCGCTGCGCGGGGACGTCACCGACGGGATCGCGGGGTGCCTCGGCGTACCCGTACGCCTGGCCGATGACCCCTCGACCACGGTGGTGCGGGGCGCGGGCCTGATCCTGGACTCCGTCCTGCGCCACGCCCGTACAGGTGCGCCGGCCGTCCTGCCGGGCCGAGCGAGGTGAGCCCCCACCCGGGGGCGCCCCGGGGGAACGCGCCCCCGCGGGGGCGGCCGGACGCCCCGGCGCGCCGGGCACGGCATGCCCTGGCCGCGCTCCTTCTCGCCGTTCTCACGCTCGTCGCGGGAGCGCCTGCCGCCGCCGGATCGGTGCTGCCCCTCGGAGCGCTCGCGGCCCGGTCCCCGGTCACCGCGAACGCGCCGGGAGCGCAGCCGCCCTCTCCTCACTCCGACCGGACCGCGCGCCAGGGGTCGGCCCACGACACCCGCCGCTTCCGTGCGGCCGCAGCAGCGTCACCCTTCTCGGGCAGCCTCACCTCCGGCGAGTCCGGCGGGCCCGTCAAGGCAGGCAGCGCCGGGGCGTTCGTCGAGGCCGCGGCCCAGGGGGTGCGGACCGAGGCCCTGCCCCGGCCCGGGCCATGGGCCGGGGCCGACCGCCCGCACTCCCCGCACCACTTCCCTCCGCCGGACCACGGAGCGCTGCCGCCGTGCGCGGCGGCCCTGACCGAACCCCGTGACGCACCGCGAGCGGCTGCCGGGACCCATGTGTTCGTCCCCGGCCGGGTCCGCACCGCGCTGCCCGGAGTACGGGGCCCTCCAGGGGTGACGGCCGGTCAGCCGGCCGTTCACCGGTCCTGTTCGACAGACCTGTCGTCGCGCCCTCTCTGAAGAGGGGCGGACGACGCCCCTCGGAGGATTCCCATGACTCGGGCCGCCACGGTGCGAGCAGTTCTGGCTGCCGCCGTTCTGCTCGTCTCCGTGCTCATCACGCTGACCATGACACCCAGACTCGGACTCGACCTTCAGGGCGGGACCCGGATCGTGTTGCAGACCAAGGACTCGGACACCGCGAAGGCTGACCGGGAGAGCACCGAACGCACCCTGGAGGTGCTCCGCGGTCGCATCGACTCCCTCGGTGTCGCCGAACCGTCCCTGACACGTTCCGGAGAGAACCGGATCATCGTCGAGCTGCCGGACGTCCAGGACCCGCGCCAGGCCGCCGAAGTCATCGGCCGGACCGCCCAACTGAGCTTCCACGCCGTTCAGGGCCCCGGAACCGAGCAGAAGGACGACGCCCCACGGACGGGCCTGACGCTCCCGGACGAACAGGGCACTCCCCTTGCCCTCGGCCCGGTGCAGCTCGACGGCGCCGGCGTCAAGGACGCCACCGCAGCCTTCGACGCCCAGCAGGGCACGGGCTGGTCCGTATCCCTCGACTTCCACAAGGACGCGGGCAGGAAGTGGACCGGGCTGACCGGGGAGGCGGCCTGCAACCCGCCCCAGGACGAACGGCGCAGGGTCGCGATCGTCCTCGACGGGAAGGTCATCTCATCGCCCCAGGTCGATCCGTCGATCGGCTGCAAGGCCGGACTTCCCTCCGGATCCACCCAGATCACGGGCTCCTTCAGCGCCGACGAGGCACGTGATCTCGCCCTCCTCATCAAGGGGGGCGCACTTCCCGTCCCCGTGGAGATCGCCGAGCAGCGGACCGTCGGTCCGACGCTCGGGGCCGCGGCCATCGACGCCAGCGCCCGGGCGGCGCTCATCGGCGCGGCGGCCACCGCGCTCTTCATCACCTTCGTGTACCGGCTCTTCGGCGCTCTCGCCGCCGTCGCACTCGCGGCCTACGGTGTCATCTCCTACGCGGCTCTCGTCGCACTCGGCGTCACCCTGACGCTGCCGGGGCTCGCCGGATTCGTCCTCGCCATCGGGATGGCGGTCGACGCGAACGTCCTTGTCTTCGAGCGGGCCCGCGAGGAGTGCGCGGCCCGCCCGAGCCGCTCGCTGCGACCTGCCCTGACCGCGGGGTTCCGTAACGCCTTCAGTGCCGTCGCCGACTCCAACGTCACCACCCTCATCGCGGCGGGCCTGCTCTTCCTCGTCGGTTCGGGACCGGTCAAGGGCTTCGGTCTCACGCTCGCGATCGGTGTCCTCGCCTCGATGTTCTCGGCGCTCGTCATCGCCCGCGCACTCACCGAGACGGCGGCGGGCTCCCGGTTCGTCAGCGACTACCGGAGCGTCAACGGCATCGCCCGGCCGGGCCGCGTACGCACCTGGCTGAACGAGCGCGACCCCCAGCTGTTCCGGTCGCCGCGCCGCTGGCTGCTGGTCTCCACCGCACTCGTCGCCGCGGCCGTACTCGGCATCGTCGTCCGCGGTGTCGATCTCGGCGTCGAATTCACCGGAGGCCGGCTCGTCGAGTACTCCACCAGCCGCCCCGTCGACGTGGAGACCGCCCGCACCACCATCGCCGCCGCCGGGTTCGGCGACGCCGAGGTCACCACGGCGGGCGACGGCGATCTCTCCGTACGGTCCGGACAGCTCGACAACGACGGGGAGCACGCGCTGCGGACGGCGCTGGCCGCGGAGGGCGGCGAGACCACCAAGGTGCGCGACGAGCTGATCGGCCCGAGCCTCGGTGACGAACTCCGGCGCAACGCGCTGATCGCCCTGGCCGTCGCCGTGTTCGTCCAGCTCGCCTATCTCGCGGCCCGGTTCCGCTGGACCTTCGCCGTGGCCTCGGTCGGGGCGCTGGTGCACGACGTCGTGATTCTGGTCGGCGCCTTCGCCTGGCTCGGCCGCCCCGTCGACGGGATCTTCCTGGCCGCCCTGCTCACCGTGATCGGCTACTCCGTCAACGACTCTGTCGTGGTCTTCGACCGCGTGCGGGAGCTGTGGGCCAGGAACCGGCGCACTCCGGTCGGTGACATCGCCAACCGGGCCGTTCTGCAGACCGTCCCACGAACCGTCAACACGGGCATGGGCGCCCTGTTCATCCTGATCGCCCTGGCCGTGCTGGGCGGGGACTCGCTCGCGGACTTCGCCCTCGCCCTCCTGATCGGCATCTGCGTGGGCACGTACTCCTCGGTACTCACCGCCGTACCCGGGGCGCTCCTGCTGGAGAGCAGCAGCAAGGCCCCGCCACCGGCCCGGAAACGCGCCCCGGGACGCAAGCAGGGCGCCGGACGGGCGCGCCGGGATCCGCGCGACAACGGCGCACGCGTGTAGCGCATGCGGTGAAGCGGGACCGTCCGCCCTCCGGAGGACGCTTGCCGGACGGGTGGATTCGGGCCCCTCCGGCGCGTGCGGAGGGAACGGCCCCCGGGCTGCGGCACACTCCGATCACATCCAGTGATCGGAGTGTGCCGCCCATGCCCGTCGTCCTGCGTGAGGCCTGGGCCACCCTCGTACCCGACATGACCGGCCGGCACGGCCCCCTGCCGCCGCTGATGCTCGCCCTGACCGTGCTCACCGGGCTGGTCGACGCGTTCAGCTACCTGCTGCTGGGCAAGGTCTTCGTCGCCAACATGACCGGCAACGTGGTCTTCTGCGGCTTCGGTGCCGCCGGTGCCCCGGGGTTCTCGCTGCTCGCCTCGGCCGTGGCCCTGGGCGCGTTCGCCGCGGGCGCGCTGACCGGGGGGATCGTCGTGCACCGGGCCCGTGCTCACCGGGGCCGGCAGCTCCAGCACGCGCTCCTCGTCGAAACCGCCTTCGTCGCGGCCGCCATGGTGGTCACGCTGACCTCGGGCGAGCCGTACACCGGAGCCGCCCGTTTCACCCTCATCGCGCTGCTCGGCCTCGGGCTCGGTGTCCAGAACGCCGCCTCCCGTGCCCTCGCGGTCCCCGACCTCACCACCACCGTGCTGACCCTCACGATCACCGGGGTCGTCGCCGACAGCCGGCTCGCCAAGGGGCCGGGGCGCCGCGCGGGGCCCCGGATCCTCTCGGTCGTCGCCATGCTGGCCGGTGCCCTCGCCGGGGCCGTGGCCGTACTGAACGGGCATCCGACGCTGCCGTTGCTGATCACCGTGCTGTTCCTGGTCCTCGCGAGCACGGCCGCGATCCGGTACGCCCGCAGTGACGACCCCTGGACCCGTCCGCTCGTCACGGCATGAGCGTGTGCAGATACGCGGCGGTCGCCCGGTCGGCCGGCAGGAACGTTTCGATGGCCAGCTCGGCCACGGTGATGTCCATCGGTGTGTTGAACGTGGCGATGGACGAGATGAACGACAGTTCCCGCTCGCCGTGCGCGATCCGCAGCGGCAGCGCGAGGGACGGCACTCCCGTGGCCGCCGCCGTCCCTGCCGGGTCCGCAGGGTAGGCCGCGACCTCGTCGTACAGGGCGCGGAGCTCCGCGGAACGGGCCAGGGCGATCTGACGCTCCATCTGGGCCAGCAGGTCGGCCCGCCACTCCGGCAGATTCAGGATGCGCGGGGCCAGGCCGTCCGGGTGCAGGGTGAGCCGCATGGCATTGACGGGCGGGGTGAGCAACCGCTCCGACACACCGTCGAGCAGCAGCCGCATCCCCCGGTTCGCCGCCACCACCGTGTACATCGCGTCGAGTACGAGCGCCGGATACGGGTCGTAGCAGGCGAGCAGCCGGTCGATGGCCTCGCGCAGCACCCCCATCGACGGGTCGTCGAGTGCGGTCCGGGCGAAGCGGGGCGCGTAACCGCCCATCACCAGCAGCGCGTTGCGTTCCCTGACGGGAATGTCCAGGTGCTCGGCCAGCCGCAGGATCATCTCCTCGCTGGGGCGTGAGCGGCCCGTCTCGATGAACGAGATGTGCCGGGCCGACGAATCCGCACGCAGGGCCAGCTCCAGCTGGCTGATCCGCCGCTGTTCCCGCCAGCTGCGCAGCAGCGGCCCTACCCCCGTGTCAAGCGCGACAGTTGTCATATCCAGACCGTAACGTCACGGGCACTGCTGATCGCACCGATCCCGGTAGGAGCCCCGCATGCCTGCTGAACCACTGTCCCCGAAAGACATCGAGGCCGGTCTGCGCGACCTGCCCGGCTGGGAACTGGAGGGGGACAGGATCACCCGTACCTACCGGCTGCCGTCCCACTTCGCCGCAGCCGGGCTGACCGTCCATGTGGCCCGGATCCAGGACGAGCTCAACCACCACTCGGACCTGACACTGGGCTACAACACCGTGCGGCTGTCCGTGAACTCGCACGACGCGGGCGGCGCGGTCACACAGAAGGACCTGACGCTGGCGGGCCGGGTGGAGGCGGTCGCTCCGGGCCACGGAGCGACGTAGCGGCTTGCCAGGGCGTCGGGCCGAACCTGGGATGGGCGGCGAGCCAGCGCGTGTAGCTGTCGCTCCGCCGCACCGCCTCCGCGTACGCCGAGCGGGTGTGCCCGCTCACGGCACCGGCCGCCGCGTCCGCCGCGGGCGAGCGGGGGTTGCGGCCCAGCAGATGGCGCCAGCTCAGTGGCGATCCCACCAGGGGCCGGGTCACCAGTCCCTGCGTCGGCGGGAACGTGGCCCGGCACAGCCCGATGGCGCGCCCCACCTGCACCAGGTGGACGACGGACGTCGTGTCCGTCTCGTACACCGACAGCGGAGTGAAGCCGGCCCGGGCGCAGGCGGTGGCGAAACAGTCCGCGAAACAGCCGTCACCCGGCACGTCGGCCCAGGATTCACCTGCCAGTGCGGAGAGTTCGAGCTCCGTCCCGCCGGCCAGCGGATGATTCTCCGGCAGCATCACGAACACCGGGTCGATGCCGATGACCTGCCAGACGAGCCGGTCGGCCATGGGCGGCGGACTCTCCCCGCAGACACCGATCAACGCGAAGTCGAGCCGTCCGTCGACCAGCAGCGAGGCGATCTCGGCCACCGACCACGAGGTGTACGTCGTCACCGGCGCCGTCGGATGCGCGGCGGCCAGCCGGTCGACGAGGCCGCCCAGCAGCGGACCGTGCGTCCCGCCGAGCCGGAAGCGCTCCACAGTGGCCCAGGCGTTGGCGAAGCGCACCGCCTCCTCCTGGAGCTCACTCACCGCGGGCAGCACCACCCGGGCACGCGTCAGGACCAACTCGCCGAGCGGGGTGGGCCGGGCACCTGTGTGGTCCCGGTCGAAGAGCGGGCCACCGAGCGTCTTCTCGATCCGCCGCAGCTGCGCACTGAGCGCGGGCTGCGCGAGCCCCAGAACGGCAGCCGCCTTGGTGAGGCTGCCCGTGTCGGCAATGGCCCGCACCGTGCGCAGGTGACGTAACTCCAGCTCCATGAGCGCACGTTATGTCCGACGCCACTCCCCGGCAATACATCCGGCACCGTTGTGCGCCGCGGTCCGGACGGGCCTTCTAGACTCGCCACCGTGCTGGACTACAACGCCGAAGCCGCCGTCTACGACGTCACCCGGGGCGGGGTTCCCCGCGCCGCCGCCGCCGCCCGCGCGGTACTCGGGCTGGTGCCGCCGTCCGCCCGCACGCTGGTGGACGTCGGCTGCGGTACGGGACTGGTCTCCGAGCGGATCGCCCTCGGCCGTCGCGCACTGCGGGTGTTCGGCACCGACACGTCGTACGGCATGGTCCGGCTGGCCCGGCAGCGGATCGGAGCGGTCGCCCTCGCCGACGCGCGGAGGCTGCCCCTGGCCGGTGCGACGGCCGATGCCGTCAGCGCGGTCTGGCTGCTGCACCTGCTGCGGGGCGACGGTGAGGTGCGGGCGGTGGTGGCCGAGGCGGCGCGGATACTCCGGCCCGGCGGGGTGTTCGTCACGACGGTCGACAAGGACGCGGGGCACCACGTGGGAAGCGACATCGACGCGCTGCTCGCCCCGTACAGTGCCCCACAGCCCTCCGACTCCGCGGAATCGGTCACCGAATACGCCCAGTCCCACGGCCTGGAACCCATGGGCGGGGCCGGGTTCGCCGGCCACGGCCAGGGCCGCACCCCCCGGCGCGCGGCGCGCTCGGTGCTGCGGGGCGACTACGCCGCACACCTGTCGCTGTCCGGGCCGGCGGCGGAACGGCTCTCGGCGGAACTCACCGCGCTTCCCGACCCCGACCGGCAGCGTCCCGACCCGGCCTACCGGCTGCTCGCCTTCCGCAGACGGGACTGAGCCGGCCCCGCCCGGGCCGCTCGCCCTGAGCGGGCGGCCCGACAGCAGCGGGGAAGGCCTCAGCCGTGCCAGGCGCCGTCCTTCGCGGCTTCCCGGGCGAACGCGGAGAAGTCCTTCGCCTCCCTGCCAAGTGCTCGCTTCACACCGTCCGTCGTCATGGCGTTGTGCCCGTCCATCAGCATCGTGAACAGCCCGGCGAGGAACTCCGCTTCCTCCGCCGGCATGCCGAACTGCGCCAGTGCAGCCGCGTACTGGGCCCCGGTCACCGGTACGTACCGCACCTCGCGCCCCGACGCGCGGGTGAGTTCGCCCGCCACCTCGTCGAAGGTCAGCAGCCTCGGTCCCGTCAGCTCGTGGACCACGCCCGTGGGAGCGTCACCCGCGAGTACGGCCACGACCAGGTCGGCCAGGTCGTCCGCGTCCACGAACGGCTCGCCGGTCGAGCCCGCGGGAAAGACGAGCTCCCCGCTCATCACCCCTTCGACCAGGGCGCCCTCGCTGAAGTTCTGCGTGAAGAACGCCGACCTCACGACGGTGAGTTCCGCGTCCGGCGCCGCTTCCCGCAGCGACTCCTCCGCGATCACGGCCTGCGGCTCGCCACGCCCCGAGAGCAGCACCAGCCTCCGTACACCGGTCCGCGCGGCGGCCCGTCCGAAGGCGGCCATGGCCTCCGGGGCCGCGGGTGACGCCAGATCGGGGTAGTACGCGACGTACGCCGCGTCCGCGCCCCGCAGAGCGTCCTCCCAGCCGCGCTCGTCCTCCCAGTCGAAGGGGACGTCGCCCCCGCGCGAGCCCGCCCGGACCCGCACCCCGAGGGCGTCGAGGCGCTGCGCCACCCGGCGGCCGGTCTTGCCCGTGGCGCTGGTCACCAGCACCGTTTCCCGCTTCTGGTTCTCCGTGTTCGTCGTCATGACCCAAGCCTCGCCGGGATGACGGGAGCGGAACATCCTCCACAGACTCATCTCCATACGCGTGCGTCCAAGGAGGTCATAGGCTGGCGGCCATGGACGCACTCGCCGGGCTGCTGGACGGACCGCGGGCCAGAGGTGCCTTTCTGCTCCGGATGGTGATGAGACCGCCCTGGTCGGTCCGGATCGAGGACCGGGCCCCGCTCTGCCTGATGTCCGTGACCCGGGGTGAGGTATGGGTGCTCCCGGCCGGCGGCGGCGGAGCCACCCTGCTGCGCCCCGGAGACATCGCCGTCGTCCGCGGTCCGGACCCCTACACCGTCGCGGACGCGCCCGGCACGGTCCCCCACGCGCGCGTCGGGCCCGGCGGCGTCTGCACCACGCTGCACGGGGAGCCGCTCTCGGAGTCGATGCAGCTGGGCGTTCGGTCCTGGGGCAACGCACCCGACGGTACGACCACCGTTCTCGTCGGAACGTATCTGCTCGACGGCGAGATCAGCAGCCGCCTGCTGGACGCGCTGCCACCACTTCTCACCCTCCCCTCCGACAGCAGGAGCGGCCCTCTGCTGCAGCTGCTCGACGGCGAGATCTCACGTGACGAACCCGCACAGAGCGTGGTCCTGGACCGTCTCCTGGACCTGCTGCTGATCGCGGTGCTCCGTACCTGGTTCGCCCGGCCCGGTGCCGAGGCGCCCGCCTGGTACCGGGCGATGGGCGACCCGGTCGTCGGGCAGGCACTGAGGCTCCTCCACGACGGTCCGGCACACCCCTGGACGGTCGCCTCGCTCGCCGCCGGAACCGGGGTGTCGCGGGCCGGACTGGCCCGGAGGTTCACCGAACTCGTGGGAGAGCCCCCGATGGCCTATCTGACCGGCTGGCGCCTCGCCCTGGCCGCGGATCTGCTGCGCGAGACGGATGCGACGATGGACGCGGTCGCGCGCAAGGTCGGCTACAGCGGCTCCTTCGCGTTCAGCGCCGCCTTCAAACGCGTGCGGGGCCTCAGCCCTCAGGAGTACCGCAACGGAAAACAGACTTGCTGAAACAGCAAGGAAACTGGCCCACGGGCGCCCTTCGGGGAGAAGGTGAGCCCATGAGCAAGCACCCCGCGCACGGCCACGGCCACGGTCACACCCATGCCCACGCCCACCGCACCGAAGACCTCGACTGGGACACCGTGGGTCCGAGCCTCGAGGAGGAGGCCGAACTCAGCAGGCCCCAGTACGAGGCAGCCGCCCGCTGGATCGCGGAACTCCCCGAGGCGCGGCACGTGCGCCGAGTCCTCGACATCGGCAGCGGCCCCGGCGTGATCAGCTGTCTGCTCGCCGAGGTGTTCCCCGGGGCCGAGATCGTCGCCGTCGACGGCACGCCGGCCCTTCTGGAGCGCACCAGGGCACGCGCGGAACGGCACGGCTTCGGTGAGCGGGTGCGGACCGTGCACGCGGAGCTCCCGAAGGACCTGGGGAAGCTGGACGAGGCCGACCTGGTCTGGGCGGGCAACTCCCTGCACCACATCGGCGACCAGCGCGGCCTCCTCGCGGGCTTCGCCGGGCTGCTCCGTCCCGGCGGCTTCGTCGCCCTGCTCGAAGGAGGTCTCGCCGCCCGTCAGCTTCCGCGCGACATCGGCATCGGCAGGCCGGGACTGGAGGCCAGGCTCGACGCGCTCCACGCCGACCGGTTCGAGGACATGCGGGCGGGACTTCCGGACACCACACGGGAGACCGAGGACTGGAGCGCCCTCCTCGCCGCCGTCGGCCTGGCGCCGCACGGCACCCGCAGCTTCCTGCTCGATCTGCCCGCCCCGCTCACCGGCGTCGCGCGCGACCGCACCGTCACCGAATTCGCCCGCAGGCGCGAGGCGTTCGCCGACCGGCTCACGGCCGAGGACACCGCGACGCTCGACCGGCTGCTGGAACCCGGCGACCCCGAGGGGCTGCGGCTGCGCCCGGACCTCTTCCTGCTCTCCGCGCGCACCGTGCACCTGGCCCGGGATCCCCGTACGGCCGGCTGACGCCCCGGCTCAGGACCCGGGGCTGACGCACCGGCTCAGGACCCGGGCACCGGCTCCAGCCGCCACCACTGGCCGGGGGAGTCGGTGTCCTCCCACTGCTGGACGTTGGCCCCGTCGTCGGTGGCTCCGTCGGCGACCTCCAGGACCCGGCCGCTGACGAAACTGACCAGCGTCACGGTGCCGGGTGCCTCCAGGTGCTGTTCGATGAGCCACTCCTGGGCGCCGAAGTTGTTCGCCTTCCACTGCTGGACGTTCGCGCCGTTCTCCGTGGAGGCGCCCGCGACGTCCAGCCGCTTGCCGCTGTGTGCGTTGACCAGGTGGTACAGCGCGGCGCCCTCGTGCACGGGGTCGAGCCGCCAGTGCTGGGCCGCGGTGCCGTTCTCCTTGCCCTGCTGGACGTTGGCGCCGCTGCCCGTGGCTCCGCCGTACACCTCGAGCAGCAGTCCGCTGCCCACGTTCCGCAGGCGGTAGACGCCCGCCTCGACGACGGGCGCGGTCTCCCCGCTCATGGGCCGTTCCCCTTCGGTGTGCTCGGGTACGGTGCCCCGCCGCACGGGCGGGGCACCGTCCACCTGTCGTGTCAGGCGCCCGCGGCGAATTCGGCCGGGTCGGGGCCGATGCGCTTGCCCTCGTCCAGTGCGGCGAACGCGGCGAGGTCGTCCGCGTCCAGCTCGAAGCCGAACACATCGAGGTTCTCCACGATCCGCGACGGCGTCACGGACTTGGGGATCGCCACATGGCCGGTCTGCAGATGCCAGCGGAGCACCGCCTGGGCGGGGGTCCGGCCGTGCTTCCGGGCGATCGCGACGACCGTCGGGACGTCCAGGCCCTTGCCCTGCCCCAGCGGGGACCAGGCCTCGGTGACGATGCCGTGCCGCGCGTGGAAGGCGCGGGCCTCCGCCTGCTGGAGCTGGGGGTGCAGCTCGATCTGGTTGACCGCCGGGACGATGGAGGTCTCGTCGATCAGGCGCTCCAGATGCGCGGGGAGGAAGTTGGACACGCCGATGGCCTTGGCCCGGCCGTCGGCATGGATCTTCTCGAGGGCCTTGTACGTGTCGACGTAGGCGTCCTTGGCCGGCAGCGGCCAGTGGATCAGGTACAGGTCGACGTGGTCCAGACCCAGCTTGTCCAGCGAGGCGTCGAAGGCCCGCAGCGTCGAGTCGTAGCCCTGGTCGCCGTTCCACAGCTTGGTGGTGACGAACAGCTCGTCACGCGCCACACCGGAGGCGGCGATGGCCTTGCCGGTGCCCTCCTCGTTGCCGTAGATCGCGGCGGTGTCGATGCTCCGGTACCCGGACTCGATGGCCTTGGCGACGGCCGTCGTGGCCTCGTCGTCCGGCACCTGCCAGACTCCGTAGCCGAGCTGCGGCATCTCGAGACCGTTGTTGAGGGTGATGGAGGGGACCTGGCTCACGAGCAGTCGATCCTTACGTTGTCGGTTGGTACTCCCGTTGAGAAACGATCAACGAAGCCTATGCATTCCCGTCGGCGGAGAAACGGCGAACGGGAGAACCGGGGACGCCGGAACGGCAGGGCCCACGCAGCGTGACGACCGCCGGCCACACCTGCGTCAGAGGCCTCGGTGGTCAGTGGCAGGTCAGTGGTAGAGGGCGTCGACCTCGGACGCGTACGCCGTCTCGATCGCCTTGCGCTTCAGCTTGAGCGACGGTGTCAGCAGACCGTGCTCCTCCGTGAACGGGTGCGCCAGGATGCGGAACGTGCGGATGGACTCCGCCTGTGACACCGCCGTGTTCGCGGCCACCACGGCGCGCCGGACCTCCATCTCCAGATCCGGGTCCCGCACCAGGTCCGCGGTGCGCATCGGCGCGCGGCCCTGCATGGCGAGCCAGTGGTCCACGGACTCCTGGTCCACGGTCACCAGCGCGGCGATGTAGGGCCGGTCGTTGCCGACGACGATGCACTGTGCCACCAGCGGATGCGAGCGCACCCGCTCCTCCAGACCGGCCGGCGCCACGCTCTTGCCGCCCGACGTCACCAGGATCTCCTTCTTGCGCCCGGTGATCGTCAGATAGCCCTCCTCGTCGAGTGCGCCTAGGTCGCCCGTGGCCAGCCACCCGTCGTGCAGCACGGCGTCGGTCGACTTGGGATCGCCCAGGTATCCGCCGAAGACATTCGCGCCGTGGACCCAGATCTCGCCGTCCTGGGCGATGTGCACGGTGGACCCCGGGATCGGCTGCCCGACCGTGCCGTACCGGGTTCGCTCGGGCGGATTGGCCGTCGCCGCGGCGGTCGACTCGGTGAGGCCGTAGCCCTCGTAGACGATGACGCCCGCACCCGCGAAGAACAGTCCGAGCTGACGGTCCATGCCGGAACCGCCCGACATCGCGTGCCGCACCCGGCCGCCCATCGCGTCGCGGACCTTCTTGTAGACGACCTTGTCGAAGAACTGGTGCTGCATCCGGAGCCCGGCGGAGGGGCCGGGGCCCGTCCCGAACGCCCGTTCCTCCAACGCCTCCGCGTACTTCACCGCGACCTCGACGGACTTGTCGAAGGGCCCGATCCGGCCCTCCGCCTCCGCCTTGCGGCGCGCGCCGTTGAAGACCTTCTCGAAGATGTACGGCACCGCCAGGATGAAGGTGGGCCGGAACGACACCAGGTCCGGCATCAGTGCCTTCGCCGACAGCTCCGGCTGATGGCCCAGCTTCACCCGGCCGCGCAGCGCCGCGATCTCCACCATGCGGCCGAAGACATGGGCGAGCGGCAGGAAGAGCAGCGTCGCCGCCTCGTCGCCGGGCTTGGAATGGAACACCGGCTCCCAGCGGCTGACCATGGTGTCGGACTCGAACATGAAGTTGGCGTGTGTGATCACACAGCCCTTGGGGCGTCCCGTCGTGCCGGACGTGTAGATCACCGTGGCCACGGAGTCGGGCGTCACCGCGCGCCGGTGCCTGTGCACCGTCTCGTCGTCGATCTGGACCCCCGCGTCGACGAGCTCGGTCACCGCGTCGGCGTCCAGCTGCCAGAGCCGCTTCAGGTTCGGCAGCCGGTCGATCACCGAACCGATCGTCATCGCATGGTCCTCGTGCTCGACCACGACGGCCGCGACCTCGGCGTCGTGAAGCATCCACAGGACCTGCTCGGCCGACGACGTCGGGTAGATCGGCACTGACTGGGCGCCCACCGTCCACAGTGCGAAGTCGAAGAGCGTCCACTCGTAGCGCGTACGGGACATCAGGGCGACGCGGTCGCCGAAGCGCACGCCGTGCGCGATCAGCCCCTTGGCCAGCGCCAGCACCTCGTCGCGGAAGACGGCGGCGGAGACGTCGTGCCACTGGCCGTCCGCGTCCTTGCGACCGAGGGCGATCCGGTGGGGATCGTCCTCGGCATGGTCGAAGACGGTATCGGCAAGACCGCCGACTTGAGGGGCGGCTGCCATGGGTGGGACAGTGAACTCGCGCAATGACCTGCTCCTTGTGGCGCTCCGCACGGCGCCGCGACGCTACCCCACCGAGCGGGTGAGCGGGAGGGTCCGAAGTCTCCGGATAACGTGGCATCTGCACAGGTCAGCCACTGAAATCGGGCCAGATGGGCAAGGCTCGGGCGTACTTCTGACCGCTGGGTAAGTAGCTCGCACGGGAATCTCCACGGAATCTGTACGCGGTGATTACGCGCGCTCCGGGTGCGCGGGCAGGTCCGTCACCCGGTGAAGACGGTCGCCGCCCGCGAGGATCGCCGCCGCCAGGGCGTCGGCCGCCTCCTGTGCGGCGTCCCTGCGCCTTCCGTGCAGCAGGACGAAGTCCACGTCGCCGAGCTCCGGGAGCCCCGCTCTGGCAGGCACCGGGACCAGCCCCGGCGGAATCAGCCCCCGCGTGTGCGCCATGACCCCCAGGCCCGCGCGTGCGGCGGCGATCAGTCCGCTCAGGCTCGCGCTCGTGCAGGCGAACCGCCAGGACCTGCCGTGCTCCTCCAGGACCTCCAGGGCGCGGGCCCTGGTGATGCCGGGAGGCGGGAAGGCGATCAACGGCAGCGGCCGGTCCGGATCGATCCTCAGCTGCGGGGCGCCGATCCAGGCCAGCGTGTCCTGCCAGACCACCTCGCCGTGCGTGTCCCCGGTGCGCCGCTTGGCGAGTACGAGGTCGAGCCGGCCCGCCTCGAGCTGCTGGTGCAGCGTCCCGGACAGCTCCACGGTCAGCTCCAGCTCGACCTCGGGATGCTCACGCCGGAAGGACTCCAGGATCTCCGGCAGCCGCGTCAGGACGAAGTCCTCGGAGGCGCCGAAGCGCAGCCGTCCGCGCAGCCGGGTGCCGGTGAAGAACGCCGCAGCCCGCTCATGGGCCTGCAGGATCGTCCGGGCGAAGCCCAGCATCGCCTCACCGTCCTCGGTGAGATCGACCCGGTGGGTGTCCCGGGCGAACAGCTGCCGGCCGGCCTCGGCCTCCAGCCGCCGTACGTGCTGACTGACCGTGGACTGCCTGATCCCGAGCCTTCGTGCGGCCTGGGTGAAACTCAGGGTCTGCGCGACGGCCAGGAACGTACGGAGCTGGACGGGGTCGTACATGGGCCCAGCCTATCGCGAACCGTGATGACAGTCAGAGCGGTATACCGGATTCCCGATCACGGTGATCAGGAGCAGGATGGGGAGGGCACGACCCCGCCGAGAGAGCACGTGGAGCACATGAGCAGCCGCACCAGCCGCCGTATCCCGACGCTGCCGTCCTGGCTGCCGGTGGACCCGTACATCCTGGCGCTGATCGGCACGGTGGCCCTCGCGGCGCTGCTGCCCGCTTCCGGAGCGGCCGCCGACGCGGCCTCAGGGGCGTCGACCGGGGCGGTCGCCCTGCTCTTCTTCCTCTACGGAGCACGTCTCTCCACTGCCGAGGCGCTCGACGGACTGAAGCACTGGCGGCTCCATCTCACGGTCCTGGCCTGCACCTTCCTCGCGTTCCCGCTGCTGGGACTCGCGAGCCACGGCCTGGTGCCCTACGTGCTGACCCCGCAGCTGCAGGACGGCTTCCTGTTTCTCTGCCTGGTCCCTTCGACCATCCAGTCGTCGATCGCCTTCACGTCGATGGCCCGCGGCAATGTGCCGGCCGCGATCTGTGCGGGCTCGTTCTCCAGCCTCGCCGGGATCCTGCTCACCCCGCTGCTCGCGGCACTGCTCCTCGGAGGCGGCGCAGGGGGCTTCTCGGCGGACTCCCTGGTGAAGATCGTCCTCCAGCTCCTGGTGCCCTTCCTGGCCGGACAACTGCTGCGCCGCTGGGTCGGCGGTTTCGTCGCCCGCCACAAGAAGGTGCTGGGCTACGTCGACCGCGGGTCGATCCTGCTCGTCGTCTACACGGCGTTCAGCGAGGGCATGGTCGGCGGAATCTGGCACCAGGTCACCCCGGTCAGGCTCGGTGCGCTCATGGCCGCGGAAGCGGTGCTGCTGGCGCTGATGCTCTCGCTGAGCTGGTACGGGGCGAAGCGGCTCGGCTTCGGGCGGGCGGACCGGATCGCGATCCAGTTCGCCGGGTCGAAGAAGAGCCTGGCCGCGGGGCTGCCGATGGCGAGCGTGCTGTTCGGCGCGCACGCGAGCCTTGCCGTGCTGCCGCTGATGCTCTTCCACCAGATGCAGCTGATGGTCTGTGCGGTGATCGCCAAGCGCCGCTCGCGCGACCCGCTGCCGGAGTCAGGTGAGATGTCACAGGTGCCCGTTACGGTGGGCTGAGAAGCTGGCCCGCGCCGGAAGGACGACCCCGTTGACGAGTGACAGCACGACACCGCCGGACGACTTTCCGCACGGCATCGGCAATCCGGCCTGCCGCGCCCTGCACGCGGCGGGCTACACCGCGCTGGACCAGCTCCCGGCCGTCAGCGAGGCGGAGCTGAAGCGGCTGCACGGTGTGGGACCGAAAGCCGTGGGAGTGCTGCGTGCGGCGCTGGAGGCGAAGGGGCTCTCGTTCGCGGGGGCATGAGCGCAGACCCCGTGGGGCGCCGAGCCGGCAGGAGACCGCGGGCACGGGGCCACCAGGGGCAGCGGGCACGGAGGGACCGGCCGGCGCAGGGGGCGCTCCCCGCCGGCCGGACCCCTGACCCGTGCAGCGGGTGAGGAGCCTCAGCCCTGGCTCACCGCTGACTCCAGGGCGATGCGGTGCTCACCCGCGTACACGTTCATGGACGGACCCCGGAGGAAGCCCACGAGGGTCAGTCCGCTCTCGGCCGCCAGGTCCACGGCCAGCGACGACGGCGCGGACACCGCCGCGAGCATCGGGATCCCCGCCATCACGGCCTTCTGCACCAGTTCGAACGAGGCACGCCCCGACACGAGCAGGATCGTCTGCGAGAGGGGCAGCCGATGGTCCGTCAAGGCCCGCCCGACCAGCTTGTCGACCGCGTTGTGGCGGCCGACGTCCTCCCGGATGTCGAGCAGCTCACCCTCCGGCGAGAACAGGGCCGCCGCGTGCAGACCCCCGGTCCGGTCGAAGACCCGCTGCGCCTCGCGCAACCGGTCGGGGAGGGCGGAGAGCAGCGCGGGTTCCACCCGGACCGGGGGAGTGTCGGCGATCGGATGACGGGTCGTGGTGCGGACGGCGTCCAGGCTCGCCTTGCCGCAGAGGCCGCAGGACGACGTCGTGTAGACGTTGCGCTCCAGCGTGATGTCGGGGACCACGACGCCCGGCGCGAGCTTCACGTCGACCACGTTGTACGTGTTCACGCCGTCGGCCGTCGCGCCGGCGCAGTACACGATCGACTGCACCTCGGAGCCCTCACCGAGCACGCCCTCGCTCACCAGGAAGCCTGCCGCGAGCGCGAAGTCGTCTCCCGGGGTGCGCATCGTGATGGCGAGCGGTTTGCCGTTCAGCCGGATCTCCAGGGGCTCCTCGGCGACGAGGGTGTCGGGGCGTGTGGTGACTGCCCCGTCCCGGATGCGGATGGTGCGGCGACGCTCGGTGACCCGTCCCATAGCCGTTAAACCCGATTCTGTACGTGTTGGTAGCCGAAGCGGCCTTTGATGCAGAGGTTGCCGTGGGTCACCGGGTTGTCGTGCGGTGAGGTGACCTTGACGATCTCATTGTCCTGCACATGGAGCGTGACATTGCAGCCCACGCCGCAGTACGCGCAGACGGTCGTGGTCTGCGTCTGCGCCGGCTCGTCCCAGGTGCCCGCCGCCCGCATGTCGAACTCGGTGCTGAAGGAGAGTGCTCCGGTGGGGCACACCTCGATGCAGTTGCCGCAGAAGACGCAGGCCGAGTCGGTGAGCGGAGCGTCGTGCTCGGTGGAGATGCGGGCGTCGAAGCCGCGCCCCGCCACGGCGATCGCGAACGTGTTCTGCCACTGCTCCCCGCAGGCGTCGACGCACTTGTAGCAGAGGATGCACTTGTCGTAGTCGCGGACGTAGAGGTCGTTGTCGATCTTCGGCTGCTCATTGACCCGGGCGGCGTCCGCGCCGAAGCGGCCGGGTTTCGCGTCGTACTCCTTGATCCATTCTGCGGCCCGCGGTGTCGTCGACAGATCGGTCGAGGAGGCCAGCAGCTCCAGGACCACCTTCCGGCTGTGCCGGGCCCGCTCGGTGTCCGTGCGGACCGTCATGCCCGGCTCGGCGCGCCGGGAGCAGGCCGGGGCGAGCGTGCGGGCGCCCTCCACCTCGACGACGCAGACCCGGCAGGCGTTCTTCGGGGTGAGCGTGTCGCCCTGGCACAGGGTCGGGATGTCCTTGCCCGCCGACCGGCAGGCGTCCAGGATCGTCGAACCCTCGGGGACCCGGGTCTCCGAGCCGTCGAGCGTGAACGAGACGAGACGGCGCGGCGGCTGGAGCGGCACAGCGGTCACTTGTAGACCCCCAGACGGTCGATGGCGGACTCCACGGCATTCCACGCGGTCTGGCCCAGACCGCAGATCGAGGCGTCCCGCATGGTCTGCCCCACCTCTCTCATGAGTGCGACGTCGGCGGCTGCCCCGGCTCCCGTACGGTCCACGATCCGGTGCAGGGCCTCCTCCTGGCGGACCGTGCCCACCCGGCAGGGCACGCACTGGCCGCACGACTCGTCGCGGAAGAACTCCGCGATGCGCAGCAGGATGCGGGGGAGCTCCACCGAGTCGTCCAGGACCAGGACCACGCCGGAACCGAGCGTCGTCCCGGCCGCGCGGGTGCCTTCGAAGGTGAGCGGGATGTCCAGCTCGTCGGGGCGTACGAAGCCGCCCGCGGCGCCGCCGAGGAGGACCGCCCGCATCTGCTCCGGCGGACCCGCGAGGGCGAGCAGGTCGCGCAGGTTCGCGCCGAAGGGCAGTTCGTAGATGCCGGGGCGGTCCACCTGTCCCGAGACGCAGAACAGCTTGGTTCCGGTGGACGTCTCCGTGCCCGTCGCGGCGTACGCCGCGGCGCCGTGCTCCAGGATCGGCAGCACGTTCACCAGCGTCTCGACGTTGTTGACCGCGGTCGGCTTGCCGAAGAGGCCCTTCTCCACCGGGAACGGGGGCTTGGAGCGCGGTTCGCCGCGCTGTCCCTCGATCGAGTTGAAGATCGCGGTCTCCTCGCCGCAGATGTAGGCACCGGCGCCCCGCCGGATCTCGATGTCGAAGGCGTACCCCTGTCCGAGGACGTCGGGGCCGAGCAGCCCGCGGGTGCGGGCGCTCGTCAGGGCGTGGCTCAGGCGCTCGTACGCGCGGGGGTACTCGCCGCGGAGGTAGATGAAGCCGTGCGCGGCACCGACCGCGTACCCGGCGATCGTCATCGACTCGATCAGGGCGTACGGATCGCCCTCCATCAGCACCCGGTCCTTGAAGGTGCCCGGCTCGCTCTCGTCGGCGTTGCAGACCAGGTAGTGCGGGCCGTCGGCCTGCTGGGCGGTGGCCTGCCACTTGCGGCCCGTGGGGAACGCGGCGCCGCCCCGGCCGACCAGGCCCGCGTCCAGCACCTCACGGATCACGCCCGCGGGGCCGAGCGCGAAGGCGCGGCGCAGGGCGGTGTATCCGCCGGTGGAGCGGTAGTCGTCCAGGGAGGCCGGGTCGACGGTGCCGATGCGCTTGAGCAGGACGAGGCCGGGGTCGCCGGCCTGGGGCACCGCTGTTCCCGCGGGGGGTTCGGCGGGGGCGGCCCCGGGGGCGCGGGTCGCTGTGACGACGGCGGGTGCGGTGGCGGGCGCGAGCACGGCGGAACACCGGAAGGCGCCGGCGACGGGCTCGTCCGCCGCCGGAGGCGCGCCTTCGACGGACTCTTTCCCTGCCGGAGGCGCACCCGCCTGCAGCAGGAGTGCCGCAGGGGCCCGTTCGCACAGGCCCAGACAGGGGCTCTCCTGCCAGACCGCGCCCTCGGCCGGGGCGCCGGCGGGACCGAGACGCTCCGTCAGATCCGCGCACAGGGCCCCCGAGCCGCGGGCCGCGCAGGCCAGGTCCGTACAGACGTGGAGGACCTTCGCCGGGCGGGGCACCACCGAGAACATCGCGTAGAACGTCGCGACGCCGTACGCCTCGGCCGGGGCCACCGTCAGCCGCCGGCAGATGTAGTTCAGCGCGCCCTCGCTGATCCAGCCCACCCGGTCGTTCACCGCGTGCAGGGCCGGCAGCAACTGGTCGCGGCGGTCCTTGGCCGCTGCCGCTCCGCCCCTCGCCCAGCGCAGGTCCTCGTCGGTCCGCTCCTTCGCACCCTCCCAGCCGGAGGGCGGCGGTCCCAGCAGGGCGTCCACCGCCGCCCGTTCGGTGTCGGTGGGGGCGGCGTCGGTGTACCTCAGGTCCATGCGGGCACCAGCTTCTCTATCCGAACGGCGGAGGCCTTGAACTCGGCGGTGCCGGCGATCGGGCAGTTCGCCTCGATGGTCAGCTGGTTGGTGTCCACCTCGTCCGGGAAGTGCATCGTCATGAAGGCCAGACCGGGCCGCAGACCGGTGTCGACCCACACGGGCGCGGTGACGCTGCCTCGACGGGACGAGACACGCACCTCCTCGCCCACGGCGACGCCGTAGGCCTCGGCGTCCTCCGGGCAGAGCTCGATGTACTCGCCCCGGCGCAGCGGAGAGGCGTAACTCCCGCTCTGTACACCGGTGTTGTAGGAGTCCAGCCGCCGCCCGGTCGTCAGGCGCAGCGGATAGGACTCGTCGGTGAGGTCGACCGGCGGGTCGTGCCGCACCAGGCCGAACGGGGCGGCCGCGCCGCGTAGGACCGGATCGGTCTCCCAGAGCCGGGCGTGCAGGAAGCTCGACGGGAGCTTGTCCGTGTCGGGGCAGGGCCACTGCAGGCCCTGATGCTCGGCGAGGCGCTCGTACGTCATCCCGAAGTGGTCGGGGGAGAGCGAGCGCAGCTCGTCCCAGACGGCCTGGGAGTCCTCGAACTTCCAGTCATGGCCCAGGAGTCCGGCCATGGCGCAGATGATGTCGACGTCCTCGCGCGCCTCGCCCGGCGGTACGAGCGCCGCCCGTACCCGCTGCACCCGCCGCTCGCTGTTGGTCGTCGTGCCGTCGGTCTCGGCCCAGCCGGCCGTGGCGGGCAGGACGACGTCGGCCATCTCGGCGGTCTTCGTCAGGAAGATGTCCTGCACGACCAGATGGTCGAGGGCGGCGAGCCGGCGGACGGCCTGGTCGCTGTCGGCCTCGGACTGCGCGGGGTTCTCCCCGATGCAGTACACGGCACGCAGTTCGCCGGTCTCCATCGCCTCGAACATCTCGGTGAGGGTCTTGCCGTACCGGGGCTGGATGACGGCGTCCCAGGACCGCTCGAACTTCTGCCGGGACCGCGGGTCGAGGATGTCCTGGAAGCCGGGCAGCTTGTTGGGGATGGCGCCCATGTCGCCGCCGCCCTGCACGTTGTTCTGCCCGCGAAGGGGCTGGACCCCGGAGCCGTACCGTCCGACGTGGCCGGTGAGCAGGGAGAGGTTGATCAGCGCGCGGACGTTGTCGGTGCCGTTGTGGTGCTCCGTGATGCCCAGGGTCCAGCACAGCTGCGCCCGTTCGGCCGTGGCGTAGGCGTGGGCGAGGTCCCGGATCGCCTCGGCGGGGACCCCGGTCACCTTCTCGGCTGCGGTGAGGGTCCAGGGCTCGACCAGCGCCACGTAGTCCGCGTAGCCGGTGGTCGCCCGGTCCACGAAGGCGTGGTTGACGAGTCCGGCACGGATGATCTCGCGGCCGATGGCGTGGGCGAGCGGAATGTCGGTGCCGACGTTGAGCCCGAGCCAGCTCTCCGCCCACTCGGCGGTCGAGGTGCGGCGCGGGTCGACCGCGTGCATCCGGGCCCCGTTGCGGATGCCCTTCAGGACGTGCTGGAAGAAGATCGGGTGGGCGAAGCGGGCGTTGGAGCCCCACATCACGATGAGATCGGTGTGCTCCACCTCTTCGTAGCTGGAGGTCCCGCCGCCCGAGCCGAAGGCGGCCGACAGCCCGGCGACGCTGGGGGCGTGGCAGGTTCGGTTGCAGCTGTCGACGTTGTTGGTGCCCATCACGACGCGGGTGAACTTCTGCGCCACGTAGTTCATCTCGTTGGTGGCGCGGGCGCAGGACAACATGGCGAAGGCATCGGGGCCGTACGCGTCACGGTTCTGACGGAATCCGGCAGCCGCCCGTGTCAGTGCCTCGTCCCAGCTCGCGCGGCGCAGTACTCCGTCGGTGCCGCGGACCAGGGGGTGGGTGAGGCGCTCGTAGGTTTTCGGCTGCCGGCCCTTGCGGTTCCGGGTGCCTGTGCGGTCGCTGTTCATGGTGCGCTCCCTGCTGGGGCCGAGGAGGTGGTGGCGAGGAGATCGGCGAGCGCGTGCACGGCGCGCAGCGTCGGTACGGGCGTGCCGGCCAGCGAGGCCAGCTCGACGACGGCCGCGAGCAGCACGTCGAGTTCGAGGGGTTTGCCCTTCTCCAGGTCCTGGAGGGTGGATGTCTTGTGGTCGCCGACGCGCTCGGCGCCCGCGATGCGCCGCTCCACGGAGATCTCGGGCCGGCAGCCGACGGCCGCCGCCACCGCGAGGGTCTCGCGCATCATCGACTCCACGAGTGCGCGGGTGTCGGGATGGCGGCAGATCTGGCCCATGGTCGCCCGGGACAGCGCGCTGATCGGGTTGAAGGAGATGTTGCCGAGCAGCTTGATCCAGATGTCGTTGCGCAGATCCGGCTCCACGGGGCATTTGAGTCCGCCCGCGACCATGGCCTCGCTGAAGTCCAGACAGCGCCTGGACACGGACCGGTCCGGCTCCCCGACGGAGAACCGGGTGCCCTCGAGGTGGCGTACGACGCCGGGCGCCTCGATCTCGGTGGCCGCGTAGACGACGCATCCGATGGCGCGCTCGGGCGGCAGCGTGGCGCTCACCGAGCCCGCCGGGTCGACGCTGTTCAGCCGGCGCCCGGTGTAGGGCCCGGCCAGACCGTGGAAGTACCACCAGGGGATGCCGTTCTGCGCGGCGATCACGGCGGTGCGTGCGTGCATCAGCGGATGGACCAACGGGCCCGATACCGCGTACGAGTTGGCCTTGAGGCCGAGGAACACATAGTCGACGGGCCCGACGTCCGACGGGTCGTCGGTGGCGGCGGGCCGTGCGGTGAAGTCACCGCGCGGGCTGAGCACACGCACGCCGTCACGGCGCATGGCCGCCAGATGCGGGCCCCGGGCGATGAGATGGACCTCGGCGCCGGCGCGGTGGAGCGCGGCCCCGACATAGGCACCGATGGCACCGGCACCGACAACTGCGACTTTCACGGGGCTCTCCGTTCGGTGAGAGGACCGAGCGAGGGTGTCAAGTCGACAGAATATTGTCTACAGTATGCCTTTGTGAGGGTCAAGACTCCTGACAGCGGGTGACGGCCTCGGCGGGGTTACGGTGGGTGCACAGCGGTAGGCGCGTAAGTTCCCGGGGAGCTGTTCGAGACGCTCCAAGCTCCGGCCCATATATCTGTGGGGTTACGTGCCCTTGTACCGATCGGTAGCAACCAAGACTGGATAGTTCCTGCCATACGTAGCGAGGGGAACCCGTACATGACCGGCTCACGTGTCGTGGCGCTCGGCCACTATCAGCCCGCCAAGGTGCTCACCAACCACGACCTGGCCGCCATGGTGGACACCAGCGACGAGTGGATCACCAGCCGAGTCGGCATCAGGACGCGGCATGTGGGTGGCCCCGACGAGCCCGTGGACGAGCTGGCCGCGCACGCGGCTGCCAAGGCGCTGGCCACGGCCGGCCTGCAGCCCGCCGACATCGATCTGGTCCTCGTCGCCACCTCCACGGCGATCGACCGCTCGCCGAGCATGTCGGCCAGGGTCGCGGCCCGGCTGGGCATGGGTTCGCCCGCGGTGATGGACATCAACGTGGTCTGCTCGGGCTTCACGCACGCGCTGGCCACCGCCGACCACGCCATCCGCGCCGGAGCCGCCACCCGCGCCCTGGTCATCGGTGCGGACAAGATGGGCGACATCGTCGACTGGACCGACCGTTCCACCTGTGTCCTGATGGGCGACGGTGCGGGCGCCGCCGTCGTCGTCGCCGACCCGGACGCCGGAGACCGGCCAGGGATCGGCCCGGTCCTGTGGGGTTCGGTGCCCGAAATGGGCAACGCGGTACGGATCGAGGGGACGCCCTCGCGGTTCGCGCAGGAGGGGCAGTCCGTCTACCGCTGGGCCACCACGCAGTTGCCGCCCATCGCCCGCAAGGTCTGCGAGAAGGCCGGCGTCACCGTCGAGGACCTGGCCGCCGTCGTGCTGCACCAGGCCAATCTGAGGATCATCGAACCCGTCGCGAGGAAGATCGGCGCGGTCAACGCGGTCATCGCCCGGGATGTCGTGGATTCCGGCAATACGTCCGCCGCGTCGATCCCGATGGCCCTGTCCAAGCTGGTCGAGCGCGGGGAGGTCGAGAGCGGTGCTCCGGCCCTGCTCTTCGGCTTCGGAGGAAACCTCTCTTATGCGGGTCAAGTGATCCGCTGCCCCTGAACCGCATTGTGCTCGGTAGACTGTAGACGATAGGCAATTGCCCGGCGCCCGGAGGGGGAACCGCGATGTTGTCCGCAGGACTGCCGCAAGGAACGGTGCCGAAGCTGGATCGGCCAGGGCCGCTGCGCGAGCGTGTCTACGAGGCGTTGCTCGAACTGATCACCACGCGCGCGCTCGGCCCCGGTCAGCACCTCATCGAGAGCGAACTGGCCGGGCACCTCGGGGTGTCGCGACAGCCGGTGCGCGAGGCGCTCCAGCGACTGAACACCGAGGGCTGGGTGGACCTGCGGCCCGCGCAGGGCGCCTTCGTCCATGAACCCACCGAGGAGGAGGCGGACCAGCTGCTCTCGGTCCGTACGCTCCTGGAGGCCGAGGCGGCCCGGCTTGCCGCGGCCAACTCCGGGAGTGCGGGCATCGAGGCCCTCGAGGCGCTCTGCGTCAAGGGGGAGCGGGCTGTCGCCGACGACGACGTGGACCTCGCCGTCGCCACGAACGCCGCCTTCCACGCCAAGGTGATGGAGCTGGCCGGCAACGTCGTCCTCTCCGAACTGGCCGCGCAGGTCGACCGCCGGGTCCGCTGGTACTACACGCCGGTGGCCCGCCAGCGCGGCACCCGCTCCTGGATCGAGCACCGCTCGCTGATCGCGGCCATCTCCTCGCGGGACGGACAGCGGGCGACCGAGATCATGCGGGCGCACACGGAGCACACGCGCAAGACGTACCACGAGCGCGAGAAGAACTGACCGTCGCGCACGGAAAGGAGGCCGGGGCCCACCGCCCCGGCCTTTTTTGCTGCTCCAGGGCCCGCACCCGACACCATGGCCGCCCCCGGCGAGGCCGGAGCGGCGGCTCCCGGTCACCTCCGCCCCGTGGCACCCCGGGGCACCTTTGTCCTCGGTGTGGAGAAAGTTGGAGTGGATTCATGCTCAACTTCTTCCCACTCGGGGAAAGCGCTGCTACGTTCCCCTCGAAAGCCCGACGGACTGGCCGATGTGGCGGGGAGGGACGCGTGAGACGGATGACGGCACGACCCGCAAACGCCCATCAGGCGCGATTGCTGCGGCTGTTGCGCGACGGCGGTCCCAACTCCCGTGCGCAGCTGGGTGACCAGGTCGACCTCTCCCGCTCCAAGCTCGCCGTCGAGGTGGACCGGCTGCTGGAGACCGGACTTGTCGTCGCCGACGGTCTCGCCGCCTCACGCGGCGGACGCCGTTCGCACAACATCCGGCTCGCTCCCGCACTGCGATTCCTCGGCGTCGACATCGGCGCCACCTCCATCGACGTGGCCGTCACCAACGCCGAGCTGGAGGTGCTCGGCCACCTCAACCACCCCATGGACGTACGCGAGGGACCCGTCGCCGTCTTCGAGCAGGTGCTGGAGATGGCCTCCAAACTGCGGGCCTCCGGGCTCGCCGAAGGCTTCGACGGCGCCGGCATCGGCGTACCCGGACCGGTCCGCTTCCCCGAGGGCGTCCCCGTCGCACCGCCGATCATGCCGGGCTGGGACGGCTTCCCGGTCCGCGAGGCACTCAGCCAGGAACTGGGCTGCCCCGTCATGGTCGACAACGACGTGAACCTGATGGCCATGGGGGAGCAGCACGCGGGCGTCGCACGCTCCGTCGGCGACTTCCTCTGCGTCAAGATCGGTACGGGCATCGGCTGCGGCATCGTCGTCGGCGGAGAGGTCTACCGCGGTACGACGGGCAGCGCAGGCGACATCGGGCACATCCAGGTGGAACCCGACGGGCGCGCCTGCGCCTGCGGCAACCGGGGCTGCCTGGAAGCCCACTTCAGCGGTGCGGCCCTCGCACGCGACGCGGAGGACGCGGCGCGCGCGGGGCAGTCCGCGGAACTGGCGGCCAGGCTGGACGCCGCCGGAAAGCTCACGGCCATCGATGTGGCCGCTGCCGCCGCGGCCGGTGATCCCACCGCGCTGGACCTGATCCGCGAAGGCGGAAACCGGGTCGGCCAGGTCATCGCGGGACTCGTCAGCTTCTTCAACCCGGGCCTCGTCGTGATCGGCGGCGGAGTGACCGGGCTCGGCCACAACCTTCTGGCCAGTGTCCGGACCCAGGTCTACCGGCAGTCCCTGCCGCTGGCCACCGGCAACCTCCCCATCGTCCTCGGTGAGCTGGGACCGACCGCCGGAGTGATCGGCGCGGCCAGGCTCATCAGCGACCACCTGTTCTCGCCGGCCTGATGTCCGGGCCGGCGCGCCGCTCACCAAGCGTTCCGCAGTCACCTCCGTAACAGCCCGTTCCGAGCTCTGCCCGCAGTACCCCGCCCAGCAGTTCCGTCAGCAGTACGGCACCGCCGGCACTGCGCCCTGCCCGCTCACCGGCCTTCCCCGAGACCTCGGCTCCGCCCGAGGAGGGGAGACCCCGTTCGCCGAGGGGATCGTCATGGCACCCGAACCACCCCTGCTCACGATGTCAGGCATCACCAAGTCCTTCCCCGGTGTGCGCGCCCTCGACGGCGTGGACCTCGAGGTCCAGGCCGGCGAAGTCCACTGCCTCCTCGGCCAGAACGGCGCCGGCAAGTCCACCCTCATCAAGGTGCTGGCCGGGGCCCACCAGCCCGACGGCGGCGCCATCACCTGGCGCGGCGAGCCCGTCTCACTCTCCTCGCCCATCGCCGCCATGCGCCTGGGAATCGCGACCATCTACCAGGAACTCGACCTGGTCGAGGGGCTGTCGGTCGCCGAGAACATCTTCCTCGGCCACGAGCCGACCTCCGCGGGCTTCGTCGTCCGCACCCGCGAGGGCCGAGCCGCGGCCGCCGAACTGCTCGCGCGCCTCGGCCACCCGGAGATCGACCCCGCCCGGGAGGTCGGCGCTCTCTCCGCCGCCCACCAGCAGATCGTCTCCATGGCCCGGGCGCTCTCCCACGACGTACGGCTCATCGTGATGGACGAGCCCTCCGCCGCCCTCGACCCCGACGAGGTCGACAACCTCTTCCGGATCGTCGACGGTCTCACCGCCGAGGGCGTTGCCGTGGTCTACATCTCCCACCGGCTCGAGGAGATCCGCCGTATCGGCGACCGGGTGACCGTGCTCAAGGACGGCCGGGCCGTGGCCGTCGGCCTCCCCGCCAAGTCGACCCCCACGCGCGACGTCGTGGCCCTGATGACGGGCCGCAACGTCGAGTACGTGTTCCCCGAGCGGCCCGCGCACTCCACGGAACAGGCCGCGGCGGAGCCCGTACTGAAGGTCGAAGGGCTGGCCAGGAA
The DNA here is from genome assembly GCF_042796085.1 of Streptomyces sp. NPDC056452. Taxonomy (NCBI): domain Bacteria; kingdom Bacillati; phylum Actinomycetota; class Actinomycetes; order Kitasatosporales; family Streptomycetaceae; genus Streptomyces; species Streptomyces sp. NPDC056452. Next base: position 5,243 of record NZ_JBHTRI010000027.1, on the reverse strand, counting down.
GGGCGAGTTCGCGCCCGTCGACCTGGAGCTCCGGCCCGGCGAGATCGTCGGACTGGCCGGACTCGTCGGCTCGGGGCGCTCCGAGATCCTGGAGACCATCTACGGTGCCCGCAAGCCCACGGCGGGGCGTGTCACCGTGGCCGGGAAACCCCTGCGACCGGGAAGCGTCCGCGCAGCCGTCGCCGCCGGGATCGGCCTCGCACCCGAGGAACGCAAGGCGCAGGCACTGCTGTTGACCGAGTCGGTCACCCGCAACGTCTCCCTCTCCACCCTGTCCCGCTTCTCGCGCGGCGGCTGGGTCGACCGGGGCGCCGAGCGGAAGGCGGCACGGACCGCCACCCGCGAACTGTCCCTGCGCCCGGACAACCCGGACGCCGCCGTCCGCACCCTCTCCGGCGGCAACCAGCAGAAAGCGGTCCTGGCCCGCTGGCTGCTGCGCGGCTGCCGGGTCCTCCTGCTCGACGAACCCACCCGTGGTGTCGACGTCGGCGCGCGCGCCGAGCTCTACGCCGTGATCCGCCGGCTGGCCGACGAAGGCCTCGCCGTTCTGCTCGTCTCCAGCGAAGTGCCCGAAGTGCTGGGCCTCGCCGACCGGGTGCTGGTGCTCCGCGAGGGCCACGTCGTGCACACGGCGGACGCCCGGGAGCTCGACGAGCACCGCGTACTCGACCTCGTCATGGAAGGGAGCCCGACGTCATGACACAGCCCGCACCGTCGGCGCAGCACCACGGGCCGGACAAGGGGACCCTCACCGGCCCCTCCGACGCCCCGCCCTCGAAGCAGAGCGGTGGCCTGCGCGCACTCGGCCTGCGCGCCGACGTCCGCAACCTCTCGCTGCTGGGCGTACTCCTCGCCCTGGTGGCAGTCGGTGGCCTCACCGAACCCGACGCGTTCCTGGACACCGGGAACCTGCAGCTGATCCTGACCCAGTCGTCCGTCATCGGTGTCGTCACCGTCGGAATGACCCTCGTCATCATCGGCGGCGGCATCGACCTGTCGGTCGGCGCGATGGTCGCCCTCGCCTCCGTGTGGGCGACGACGCTGGCCACCCAGGAGTTCGGCTTCGCGGGCATCCTGTTCACCGCCGTGATCGTCGGACTGGCCGCCGGACTCGTCAACGGGGTCCTCATCGCCTACGGGCGCATGGTCCCGTTCATCGCGACGCTGGCCATGCTCGCCTCGGCCCGCGGTCTCGCCCTGCAGATCACGGACGGCAAGACACAGATCGTCACCGTGCCCTCCGTCCTCGACCTGGGTCTTCCCGACTCGTACGTCCTCGGGATCCCGCCCCTGGTCCTGGTCTTCGCCGCGGTCACCGTGGCCGGCTGGCTGATCCTGAACCGGACCACCTTCGGACGCCGTACGGTCGCCGTCGGAGGCAACGCGGAAGCGGCACGGCTCGCCGGCATCGACGTACGCCGCCAGCGGCTCTACCTGTACCTGCTCTCCGGCCTCTGCTGCGGCATCGCCGCCTTCATGCTGATCATCCTGTCCGGCTCCGGCCAGAACACCAACGGCAACCTCTACGAACTCGACGCGATCGCCGCCGCGATCATCGGCGGCACCCTGCTCAGCGGCGGCCGCGGCACGATCGTCGGATCCGTCCTGGGCGTCCTCGTCTTCACCACCATCACCAACATCTTCGCGCTCAACAACCTGCAGAGCGATGTCCAGCAGATCGCCAAGGGCGCGATCATCGTCGCCGCCGTCCTGGTCCAGCACCGCACGACGCGCCACGGCGAGACCTGACACACCCCCTCCTCACCACCCACCCGCTGTTCCGTATGCCACGCACCGGATGAAGGGTTTGACAGCCATGCCAGAAACCAGCCGCAGAGGACTGCTCTTCGGTACCGCAGCCGTCTCCGCGGGCGCCTTCCTCACCGCCTGTACCAGCAACGAGCCGAAGGAGAAGGCCGCGGCACAGACCAATGTGCCCGCTGCCGACGACAAGCCCGGCAAGCCCGTCACCATCGGCTTCGCCGGCCCGCAGGCCGACCACGGCTGGCTCAACGCGATCAACGTCAACGCCAAGTCGCGGGCGGAGAAGTACTCCGAGGTGACCCTGGAGATCACCGAGGGCTCCAACGACACCGCCGCCCAGATCGGCCAGGTCAAGACCCTCATCAACAAGAAGGTCGACGTCCTCGTCATCCTCCCCGCCGACGGCAAGGCGCTCACCCAGGTCGGCCTCGAGGCCATGAAGGCGGGCATCCCCGTCGTCAACCTGGACCGGATCTTCGCCTCTCCGCAGGCCTACCGCTGCTGGGTCGGCGGCGACAACTACGGCATGGGCCTCAACGCCGGGCACTACATCGGTGAGCAGCTCAAGGGGAAGTCGAACGCCAAGGTCGTCGAGCTCGCGGGCATCGACAACCTGGAGCTCACCAAGCAGCGCAGCCAGGGCTTCGCCGACGCCCTCAAGAACTACTCCAACATCAAGCTGGTGGCCCGTCAGGCCGCCGAGTTCACCGTCGAGTCGGGCCAGGCGAAGATGGCCCAGCTCCTGCAGGCGCAGAAGCAGTTCGACGCCCTGTGGAACCACGACGACGACCAGGGTGTGGGCGCGCTGCGCGCCATCGAACAGGCCGGCCGCGACGAGTTCATCATGGTCGGCGGCGCCGGGGCCAAGTCGGCCATGGACGCCATCAAGGCCGGCAACAGCGTCCTCAAGGCCACCGTCCTGTACCCGCCGACGATGGCCGCGTCCGCGATCGACCTGGCGCGTGCCCTCGGCCAGGGCAAGGGCGTCTCGGGCCTCTCCGAAATGGAGATCCCGACCTCCCTCACCCTCTACTCGGCCGTGGTCACCAAGGACAACATCGACCAGTACCTGCCGACGGGCTTCAGCTGATCCCGCACCGCCGCCGCCACCGAACCACCGACGAGGAGGAAGTCCGCATGGCCCGTAGGGAAGAGACGGAGCAGGAGCCCGCAGCTCCGCCGCCGGTACAGCAGCCGACGGCGACGCTCGGGGTCGGCATGGTCGGTTACGCGTTCATGGGCGCCGCCCACTCACAGGGATGGCGCACCGCGGGACACGTCTTCGACCTGCCGATGAGACCCGCTCTCGCCGCGATCTGCGGACGCGACCGTACGGCCGTCGAGGCCGCCGCCGCCCGGCACGGCTGGGCGGCGGCGGAGACCGACTGGCGCGCGATGATCGCCAGGGACGATGTGCAGCTCGTGGACATCTGCACCCCCGGCGACAGCCATGCGGAGATCGCCATCGCCGCCCTCGAGGCGGGCAAGCACGTGCTGTGCGAGAAGCCGCTCGCCAACACGGTGGCCGAGGCGGAGGCCATGGTGGCGGCCGCCGAGCGGGCTGCGGCGCGCGGCCAGGTGGCGATGGTGGGCTTCAACTACCGCAAGGTGCCCGCCGTCACCTATGCCCGCACGCTCATCGCGGAGGGGCGGCTCGGCGCTCTGCGACACGTACGGGCCACCTACCTCCAGGACTGGCTGGTCGACCCGGAGTCGCCGCTCACCTGGCGGCTCAAGCGGGAGCACGCCGGGTCCGGTGCGCTGGGGGACCTCGGGGCGCACATCGTCGACCTCGCCCAGTACCTGACCGGGGAACTGCTGGTCGGCGTGTCGGCGGTGAGCGAGACGTTCGTACGCGATCGCCCCGTGCTGGCCGGCTCCTCGGCCGGTCTCTCGGGCGCCGCGGACGGTACCGCGCGGGGGGCGGTCACCGTCGACGACGCCGCGCTGTTCACCGGACGGCTGGCCTCCGGTGCGCTGGCCTCCTTCGAGGCGACGCGGATGGCGGCGGGCCGCAAGAACGCCCTGCGGCTGGAGATCAACGGGGAGCTGGGCTCACTCGCCTTCGACCTGGAACGGCTCAACGAGCTCTCCTTCCACGACCACACCGAGCCCGCCACCTCGGCCGGGTTCCGGCGGATCCTGGTCACCGAGCCCGAGCACCCCTACCTCGAGGCGTGGTGGCCGCCGGGCCATGCGCTCGGCTACGAGCACACGTTCGTTCACCAGGCCCGCGACGTGGTGCGGACGATCGCCGACGGGGTTGCGCCCGTACCGTCGTTCGCCGACGGGCTCCAGGTGCAGCGGGTGCTCGCAGCCGTCGAGGAGAGCGCCGAGAAGAACTCTGTACTCACCCCGGTACCGGTCCCGTTCTAGGAGGTCCTGCGCATGCCCCGCCCCTTCACACTCTTCACCGGCCAGTGGGCCGACCTGCCGCTGGAGGAGGTCTGCCGGCTGGCCCGGGACTTCGGCTACGACGGGCTCGAACTCGCCTGCTGGGGAGACCACTTCGAGGTCGACAAGGCGCTGTCCGACCCCGGCTACCTCGACGGGCGGCGGCAGCTGCTCGACAAGTACGGCCTCAAGTGCTGGGCGGTCTCCAACCACCTGGTGGGCCAGGCCGTCTGCGACAGCCCGATCGACGAGCGCCACCAGGGGATCCTCCCCGCCCGGATCTGGGGGGACGGGGAGCCCGAGGGCGTGCGCCGGCGGGCCGCCGAGGAGATGAAGAACACGGCCCGCGCGGCGTCCGCGTTCGGCGTCGACACGGTCATCGGCTTCACCGGGTCGTCGATCTGGCACCTGGTCGCCATGTTCCCGCCGGTGCCGCCGCACATGATCGAACGCGGCTACGAGGACTTCGCGGAGCGGTGGAACCCGATCCTGGACGTCTTCGACGCCGAGGGCGTGCGCTTCGCCCATGAGGTGCACCCGAGCGAGATCGCGTACGACTACTGGACCACGCACCGCGCCCTGGAGGCCGTCGGCCACCGCCCCGCGTTCGGGCTGAACTTCGACCCGAGCCACTTCGTGTGGCAGGACCTCGACCCGGTCGGCTTCCTGTACGACTTCCGGGACCGGATCTACCACGTGGACTGCAAGGAGGCCCGCAAGCGCCTCGACGGGCGCAACGGCAGGCTCGGCTCCCATCTGCCGTGGGGCGATCCCCGGCGCGGCTGGGACTTCGTCTCCGCGGGGCACGGCGACGTGCCGTGGGAGGACGTGTTCCGGATGCTGCGGTCCATCGACTACCAGGGGCCCGTCTCCGTCGAGTGGGAGGACGCGGGAATGGACCGCCTGCACGGTGCCCCGGAGGCACTCGCCTCGCTGAAGCGGTTCGACTTCGACCCGCCGAGCGCGTCGTTCGACGCCGCGTTCGGAGGCGGCGACTGAGAGGTCCGGGCCCCGTCCCGGACCCGTTCCGCCCCTGCCGGGGAGGCCCGACGCGCAGCCCGGCCACGTGAGGTGCCGCACGGCAC
>NZ_JBHTRI010000026.1:0-125970 GCF_042796085.1 Streptomyces sp. NPDC056452 | reverse complement strand
CCCTCGGCCGTCGAGCCGAGGGGCGGGCACCCGGGTGACCTCCACGCGAACCACCTCACGGCGCGGGCCCCGTCGCGTGCCTGGTTGTGGTGCGGGTTCAGAGGCCCAGCGCGCCCACGACCAGAGCGGTCACGGCGTCGCGGTGGTCATGGCTGTCCTGCCACCGCAGTGCGCGTCCGGCCTCGACCGCCACACCGAACCCCGCGTGCACCAACGCCCGGGCCTGGCGCGGATCCAGCTCGGGGCGGGCCAGTCGCAGCTGCTCCTCCCAGACGGCGATGTGTTCACGCTGCGCGAGGACCACAGGCCGCCGCAGGTCGGCCGGCAGGCCAGCGACCTCGGCTTCGGCGACGCTGTTGAGCGCGGTGTACTCGAAGCTGTAGGCCACGTACGTCGTCGCCAGCGCGACGATGGCGTCGTGCGGGCCGGACACCTCGTGAAGACTCCGGTCCACCCCCTGGGCCAGAAGCCCCGCTGCCTGAAGGCACGCCGCCGCCAGGATGTCGACCTTGCCGGGGTAGTGGCGGTAGAGCGCCGACGGGGCCAGCCCCACCGCCTCGGCGATCTGTCCGTTCGTGACGCTGGCGAACCCGTCCCGTGCGAACAGCGGGACGGCGGCCGAGAGGATCTCCGCGCGTCGCGTGCGCGGTACCGGCCGGGCGGGCAATTCGACGGCGGGCGCGCCGCTCCGGGATGCCGCGGGATCGGTCGCGGCCACGCGCAGCGCGGACGCCAGCAGCAGTTCGTCGGCCCGCCGTTGAGCGATCGAGGTGTGATGCATCGCGATGGACCCGATCGCACCGAGGGCCGCCGCGGCCCGCAGGCGCTCGTCGGGCAGCGGGTACTCGCGCTGCACCGCCTCGTCGACCCGCCCCACGACGTGCCCGAACTTCGCCGTGAGACGGCGGCGGTCCTCGCTGTTGAGGTACCGGGCCTCCCACCGGTACACGCCGCCCGATGCGCGATGTGCGACGGTGACCCGGGTGACGGCGGTGAGCACATCCGCCAGGCCCGCCCCGGACGGCACCTCGTCGAGCGAGGCGACCAGCCGGTCCGCCATGAGGTCGGCGCACTCCGCGAACAGCGCGTACTTATTGGGGAAGTGCCGGTACAGAGCCGCCGCGCTGATACCCACGCCGGCGGCGATCTGCTCCATGGACGCCGCGTGGTAGCCGCGCTCGCTGAAGACTCGGCCGGCCGCCTCGACGATGAGCTGCTTACGGTTGCGGGGCCGAGTGGCCGCGGCCGGATCGGCGCTCACGGCCGAACGGGCGGGTGCGGTGACGGGGCCATGCGGATCAGTCAATCACACGTCGCCCGAGGGGCTCAGGCACCTTCGGCGCGGACCGTGCGGAACGCGGATTCCGGCTCACTTCCCAGGTGACGGTGCCCGGCCGGCACCGTCACATCAGCCTCTCCCCGCCGCCGGTGCCCCCTGTGCACCGGCGGCCCCGTTCACACCGGCGGATGGCTGACGAGGAGATCGTCGGAGGTCGCGACGAGCAGCCTCCCCGCGTACGAGGCGAGAGCCCTGGCCGCGGGGAAGGGGCTGCCGGGGGTGAAGGGAACGTCGGTGGTGACCGGCGGACGCGAGAGCAGTCCGTCCGGACCGACCGCGTACAGACGGGCGTTGAGCACGGTGAGCAGGACTGCCTTTCCCGCCGGTCCCACCGCTGTCCACGGCGCCTCGGGGTGCAGGGCAGGCCGCTGGTGCAGGGTGTCGTCGTGCGGGGTCACCGCGAAGAGCGTGTTGTCGCACATCGCCAGAGCGGTCGTCCCGGCCGGGACCTTTCCCGCCGGGGTCCAGGGAGCCGGCCCGGGCACCGGGGCGCGCACGAGCAGTTGGTCGTCCGCTCCGACAGCGAGCACGGCCAGCGGCACGGGCCGGCACGCCTCGCGCGGGGCTGTCAGACACCGGATCTCCGGCGCAGGACCCGGCGCGGGCGGGCAGGGGACCCAGGGCAGGTTCTGGTCGGACGGCTCGCGGTGGAGCAGGGTCCTGCCGTCCTCGGCCACGGCGAAGAGCAGGCCCTCACAGGCGGCGAGCGCCCGCAGACGCGGCGCCGGCCCGACGGTGTGCCAGGAGGGGCGGGGAGCAGTGCCGCCGAGACGGTCGAGGACGTTGCGGGTGATGCGGTCCACGACCGGATCGGACAGTGCCCGGCCCCAGTTGATCGTGGCCGTGTTGAAGACCGTGCCGGCGCCCATGCGGAAGACGCCCATGGTGGCCCAGCCGCCCTGCCCGTACGCACGCCAGTGCCGCAGGTCCGCTGTGGCGAGGACGGCGAAGGAGCGCGGGGTGCCGTCACGCCCGGTGGCCCGGGGCACGCCGGCCGACCAGTCGAGTTCGGCGGCGTCCGTCTCGTACCCGAGCGCGCCCCGGGCGAACGCGTCGCCGTCGGCGAGGCCGGTGCCCTCGAAGACCCAGTGGCCGGCGAACCGCACCGTAAAGGATTCGCGTCCAATCACGGCCATGCCCTCGCCCCACGCGCCGGCGCCGTTGCGGAAGCTGACCCCGGTCATGGAGTTCTCGGGACGGTCGACGGGCGAACTGGACCACTCGACGGTGGCGAGGCGCGGGTCCACGGCGGTGACGGGGTCGGCGGCGGCGTCACGGTGACAGACCATCGTGCGGCCCTCGTCCTCCAGGCGCATCTGCCACCAGGCGGTGTTACCCGCGAAGACCGCCAGATTGCCGCCCTTGCGGACGAAGGTCTCGACGCTGTCGCGCATCCCGGCCGACCAGTACTCGTCGTGCCCGTTGATGACCAGCAACCGGTAGGCGGACAGGAGTTCGTCGCCCTCGTGCAGATCGAGGCCGGAGCAGAACTCGACCGGGTACCCGGCTCGCGGGAGCCAGCGCAGCAGAGGCTCCTCCCAGCGCTCGGGCGGCGGCCCGCCCCCCGGGTCGGTGAGGGACACCCGTGCGGCGCGGCCCGGCTCCTCCGCGTAGTAGATGCTGCGGCCCGGCTGTCCCGCACGGTGGTAGGCACGCCAGGTGGCGAAGGGAACGGAGACGAGCACGGAGGAGGTCGCAGCGGGCCGTGCCGCGCGGACGACGAACCACACTTCATGCTCGGCGTCGCGCTCCGGCTCCGGTGTCTCGGGGCGGTCGTCGTGGAAGCGGGCCACGTACAGGGAACTGGGCCAGTCGGGCGGGACGTCGAGGGTCCACCCAGTCCCGTGAACGGGTACGCGCGTCATCGCCCGCTCGGCGACGACGTCGGTGACGACGACGTGACCGGTCAGCGGGCCGCCGTCGCCGGCGGTCACGCCGAAACGCATGCTCCCGCCCTGGACGCAGGAGGTCTTCTCCGCACGGGCCAGCGGCCGCGCGACGAGGCCCCCGCTCATCTGCCGGAGCCTTCCACGGCGAGGAGTCCGGGCAGCGCCGACAGCCGGGGCGGGTCTCCGGCCGACGAGGACACGACGACCTCCTCGATGGCGCGAAGGTGGGCGTGGATGGCGGTCGGCGGCAGGTAGGCCGTGTCGGCGGTGAGGGTGACGGTGAGCGCGCTGTCGTCCCCGCTCACGTGCAGGCAGTACCGGCAGGCGACACGGTCCTGCGTCGAGGGGAAGTCGAGCACGCTCCGGCCGCGGAGCGCGGCAAGTTCGTCAGGGTGCGGGGCCGTACGGGGTGTTGCGGGCCGCTCCGCCAGCCGCATGTCGTTGAAGCAGCAGTACGGGTGCACCTGCGCACCCCGCTCCAGGGCAGCCTGCTCCAGCAGGGCGTCCCAGTCGACGGGATCGTAGGCGGCCGCACGGTACCCGGCGAGCGCGGCCGGCCAGGCACCCGCCAGCAGGCCGGTGAAATCGGCGTCCGGACCCGGGACATCGTCCATACGCAGCACGAACAGCGCGTCCTGCGACAGCGTGCTGACCAGGGTGCGGTGGCCCTGCGCCGCGCGATTGCCCGCGATCGGCATGACCGCAGCCACGGCGTGCCCCTGGTCGGCGGCGACCAGAGCGGCCGAAGCGGTGAGGAGCACGGTCGAGCCGCTGACCCGATGGGCGGAGGCCAGCGCCTCGACGGCCCGGGGGAGCGCGGCGGAGACCAGACGGCCCGTCCAGAAGCGGGGCGTGCGCGGCGTCGCGACCGGAACGGGGAACATCGTCGGCGGGGCCTGCCGCAGACCGTTCTCCCAATGGGCGAGTGCGGCCCTGCCGGAGCGGCGGCCGGCCGGCGAGGCCTGATGCCGTGCCAGGTCCAGAGGGGTCTCGGCGCAGGAGGGACCGGCCGACCCGCGGCGGGCCAGCAGCCGCAGATCGCGGACGAGGACCTCGGCGCCGTGCCCGTCGGTGGCCAGATGGCACAGCGCCAGCACGACGTGGGTGACCCGGCCTTCGTGGCGGACGGCGCCGAAGCGTACGGGCCACTCCCGCGCGTAGTCGAAACGGCGCGAGGAGAGGGACGACAGGAGGTTCTCGGCGGCGGCCCCGCAGTCGGCCGGGTCGGGCTCGTCGTGGACGCGGACCTCCACCAGCCCTTCGGCACACAGCTGTTGGCGGGGTGCCCCGTCGTCACCGGCCACGATCCGGGTGCGCAGCGCTTCGTGGCGGACGAGGAGCGCGGCGAGCGCGCCGGCCAGCCGGGGCAGGTCGACGGGCGCGCCCCGGTCGGCGAGGGGCAGGACTCGGCCGATGTTGAAGTAGTGATCGTTGGGCGCGGTGCGGCCGATCGCGTGCCATATCGCGCGCTGGCCCCAGGTGAGCGGGGCGTCGCCGGACCGGCCGCCCGTGAACGTGACCGTCGTCGTCGTGTCCGCCGGGTTCCGACCGGGATCCGGTGCCGTCACCGCGGCCGTGGCGGCGTCCGAGGCCACCGTGACGGGGACCAGCGCGTCCGGGGCCGCCGCCGTCATGGGGTGCCCTCCGCGGCCAGAGCCCGCACGCGGGCGGTGAGCCCGGCGAGTCCCTCGGTGTACAGCGCCCGGTCGCCGAGGTCGATGAGCACGCCGTACTCGGTCTCCAGGCTGTCGGCCAGCCGCAGCAGGGAGAGCGAGCTGACGCCGAGAGCGGCGAGCGGCTCGGCGGAGTCGACGATCTCGACGGCGGCCACCTGGCCGTCCGTGGCCCGTTCGACGAGCTGGGCCAGGCGGTCGCGGGTCGGGACGGGCGCGTTCACCGGGTGCCGCCCGCCCGGCGGGCGGCCTCGTCGGCCAGACGGCGGCGCAGGCTGAGCGGCCGGATGTCCGGCCACACCTGGTCGACGTGCGCGACGCACTCCTCCTCGGTGCCGCTGAAGCCCTCGGCCCGCCAGCCTGCGGGCAGCGGCGTGCCGTCCTGCCAGAGGGCGTGCTGCTCCTCGTCGTTGACGGCCACGAGGTAGCGGGTCGGATCGCTCATGGGGCTACTCCTTGCACAGTGCGGTGACAGCGGCGGTGACGCCGTGCACGGTAGGGGTGTCGAAGAAGACGTCGAGAGGGACGTCCACGCCGAGGTTCTGGTGGATGCGGGCGGCGATGGCGGTGATGGTCAGCGAATGGCCGCCGAGATCGAAGAGGTCCTCGTCCGGCCCGAGGTCGTCCAGGGCCAGGACCTCGCGCCAGATGGCGAGCACCGCGCCGGTGGTGGGATCGAGGCCACCGTCCGTGGAGCCCTTTGCGGGTCTGCTCCGGTCCGGGACCGGCTCCGGGAGCGCGGCCCGGTCCAGCTTGCCGTTGGGCGTCAGCGGGAAGGCGTCCAGCACGGTGTACGTGCCGGGCACCGCGGCCGCGGGGAGCGTGGCGGACAGGTGGGCGTGCAGCTCCTCCGCGGTGGGCGCCGGGCCGGCGGGGACGACATAGGCGCTCAGCCGGCGGTCGCCGTCCGTACCGTGCACCGCCGCGGCGGCCTGGGCCACCGAGGGATGCGAGGCCAGCCGCGCCTCGATCTCGCCCAGCTCGATCCGGTGGCCGCGCAGTTTGACCTGGGTGTCGGAGCGGCCGAGGTAGACGAGACCACCACCGGGCAGGCGCCGGACGAGGTCGCCGGTGCGGTAGATGCGCGATCCCGGCGGGCCGTACGGATCGGGAAGGAAACGCGCGGCCGTCAGGCCCGGGCGGTGCCGGTACCCGTGGGCCAGCCCCGCGCCGCCGAGGCAGAGCTCACCCGGCAGTCCGTACGGGACGGGGCGCAGCCGCTCGTCGAGGACGTAGGCGCGGGTGTTGGCGAGCGGTTCACCGATGAGGACGTCCCCGTCGTCGGTCACGGCGGGTTCCGCGAGGGAGGACCAGATGGTCGTCTCGGTCGGGCCGTAGACGTTCACGAGCCGCTTGCTCACCGCGGCCAGTTCCGCGGCGAGGGACGGGGGCAGCGCCTCGCCGCCCGTGAGCGCCGTGAGCCCGGCCGCCGCGCCGGTGAGGCCCGCGTCGAGAAGCAGCCGCCATCCGCTGGGAGTGGCCTGGACGTGGGTGATCCCCTCGCCGCGGATGAGGCCGAGGAGCGCGGGGCCGTCGCGGTGACCGCCCTCCGGAACGAGGACGACGCGTCCTCCGGTGACCAGGGGCAGAAGCAGTTCGACGGCGGAGATGTCGAAGGACAGAGAGGTGAGACCGAGCCAGCGGTCCTCGGGGCCGGAGCCCAGATGGTCGCGCAGCGCCCCCAGGACGTTGGCGAGTGCGGAGTGGGGCACCTCCACACCCTTGGGACGCCCGGTGGACCCGGAGGTGTAGAGCACGTAGGCGGGATGGGCGGGCGTCGGCCCAGGGGGCGGAGCCGGGGTGTCCGTGCCCTCCGGCGCGAGATCGGCCGGTACGAGATCGCCGGGGCTGTCCGGGCGCGCGGTGATCCGGAGCGCGAGACGGGAGTCGGACCGGATGAAGGCCAGCCGCTCGGCCGGGTATCCGGGGTCGAGGGGCAGGTAGGCGGCCCCGCAGGCCAGGGTGGCGAGGACGGCGACCAGCTGCTCGCGCCCGCGGGGCAGGCCGATGCCGATGAGGGTGTCCGGGCCCGCGCCGTGGCGGCGCAGCGCGGCGGCCGCGTGTGCGACGAGACCGGAGAGCTCGCGGTACGTCAGTGCCTCGTCGCCGCAGACGACGGCGACCGCGTCGGGGTGGGCCGCCACCGCGCGGGCGAACAGCGCGGGCACGGTGCACAGCGCGAGTTCGGGCCGGGGGGCCGGTGCGGCGAGCTGGTCCGCCCGTTCCCGGGACGTCAGCAGGGGCAGGTCGCCGACCGGTGTGCCGGGGTCGGCCAGTACGCCGTCGAGGAGCGTCCTCCAGTGTCCGGCGATGCTCCGTGCCGATTCGGCGGTGAGGGCGTCGGCCCGGTACTGCAGGCTCGCGTCGATCTCGGATCCGGAGTCGACGAGCTGGAGGTGGAGCAGGTTGCGCGCGGTGCCGCAGAAGCCGGTCCAGTCGACCTCGGCGCGCACTTTGTCGCCGAAGGCGGGCAGCTCCCCGGCCGGGCGGCGCCGGTAGCTGAGGGAGAGGGGGGTGAGCGCGGTGCGAGGGGTCAGGCCGCGCACGGAGCGGCCCAGTGGGACGGCCCGGTGCCGGTACAGGGCGCGCAGTTCGGCGCGGACGGTCTGCGACCAGGTGGCGAACGGCACTTCGGGGACCGCGGTGCTGAAGAGGGGCAGCTCATTGACGGCCAGCCCCACACCGACCGCCTCGCCCCGCGGGCGCAGCGACAGTTCGACGGCCGTGACCGGGGCGGGGTCGCCGTAGCGGGCGAGCAGCGCGTGCCAGGACGCGGTGAGGAGCTCGAAGCGGGTCAGCCCGAGCCGGCGCGCCGTCGTGTCCAGGCGAGCGGTCCGCCCGGGGCCGAAGGCCAGCGGGACCTCGGCGCCCGGCGCGGGAGCGGTGCCGGGGGTGCGGGAGGGCACGAGGCCCGGCAGCGTGGGCGCGGCCGGCTCCCGCCAACGGGCGGCCCAGTACGCCTCCGCGCCCGTGAGGGCATCGGGGGAGGGCTCCACCGCAGGGAGCGGGGCGACCGGAGCGAGCGCACCACTCCGGAATGCGTCCGCCAGGTCGCTGATCAGCCGGTCCTTGGACTCGCCGTCGAAGACGAGGTGATGGACGGTCAGGAGCAGGACGTGCCGTACCGGGGACAGCTGGAAGAGGACGAAGCGGTGCAGCGGCCCGAGGGCGAGGTCGAAGGGGAGAGCCCGTTCCCGGGCGAGGAGGGTGTCCAGTTCACCGGGGGAGCAGTCGACGACGCGCGGACGGGACTGTTCCGTGCCGGCCCGAGGCGCGCCGTCGGCACCGAACACCGTGGTGAGGGCCGGGTGTCGGGCCGCGACGGCGGAGCAGGCCCGGACCATGGCCTCGGCGTCGACGGGGCCGTCGAGGTCCACTGTCACGGTGAGGTGATAGGCGGCGGCGGTGTCCAGGGTGCGCTCGGTGAGCCAGACGCCGTGCTGGGCGGGGCTGAGGATCGCGTTCACAGGGTGACCTCGGGGTGGTCGTGGGCGAGGAGCCGGCGCAGATCGCGTTTGAGGACCTTGCCGGCCTCGTTACGGGGCAGCGCGTCGCGGAACAGCACGGTGGCGGGCAGTTCGTGGACGGCCAGGTGATCGAGCAGGAAGGTCCGCAGGGCGGCCGCCGTCAGACCGGCGTCGGACACGACCACGGCGGCGACGACGCTGCCGAGCACGGGATGCGGAACTCCGACGGCGGCGGCGTCGCGCACCTGCGGATGGGAGTGCAGGGCGTTCTCGATCTGGAGGGTGGAGACCTTGTGGGCGCCCGACTTGACGACGTCACGCTCCCGGTCGAGCAGGTGGAGGAAGCCGTCCTCGTCGATGCGGCCGAGGTCGCCCATGCGTACCCAGCGTCCCTGGAAGACCTCGCCGTCCCTCTCGCCCATGTACGCCCGCGGGGCCGCGGGAGAACGCAGCCACAGTTCGCCCGGCCGGCCCGCCGGGACCGGGAGGCCCTCGGGCGTGGTCACGCGCAGATCGGCCAGGGAGGCGGGCCGGCCGGGGGAGGTGGGACGGGCCGGATCGAACAGCAGGGTGATCTGCGCGGGCGCCGCCTCGGTGGAGGTGTAGTAGTTGACGATCTGGGCCTTGGGGAAGGCCCGGCCGAGTCCGAGCGCGACCGGCTGGGGCAGGGCGGCGGCCGTGGATCCGACGAGGCGCACCGAGTCGAGCGCGCCCGACGCGGTGGCGTCCGCGAGGGCCGGTGACGCCAGCAGCTCGATCGCCATGGCGGGGACGAGGAACACGCTCCCGACGTCGTGCTCGGACAGGAGCCGGAGGAAGCGGGCCGGGGTGAACTGCGGAGCGGTGACACACGTGGCGTGCGCGTTGAGCGCGTTGACCAGCATCGTCTGTCCGGCGTTCGTGCCGACGGGAAAGGCGTGCAGGAAGGCGGAGGAGTGGCGCAGCGGCCGGCGGCGCTCGTCCAGCGTGCACCCGTGAGCCAGGTTGGCGTGGCGCGCGCCGACGGCCTTGGGGGTCCCGGTGGTGCCGGAGGTGTAGAGGATCTGGGCGAGGTCACCGGGTACGGGGTCGGGCAGGTCCGGCACCGCGGGGTGGCCGTCGGCGTCGGATTCTGTCAACACGGTCGTCCCGGGCGGGACTCCGGCCGGGAGGTCCGGCCCGCCGTGCAGCAGGAAACGGGCCTCCGCGTCGGCGAGGACGTACTCCGTGGCGGTGGGCGCGGACCGGTCGGACAGCGGGACCGCCACCCCGCCGGCGCGCAGCACCGCGAGGAACGCGACGGCGAACTCCGTCCACCGGCCCGTGCCGTGGTGCAGCACGACACGGTCGCCCGGCCGCAGCCCGGCGGAGCGCAGCGCGGAGGCGTACGCACCCGAACGGGCCTGCCAGGAAGCGAAGTCGAGCCGTTCGCGGCCGGTGACGAGGGCCGTGCGGTCGCCGTGCGCGGCGGCACGGTGGGCGAGCAGGGCGGGCAGGGTGGCGACCGGTTCTGTCACGTCCGGCTCTCCTTCGCACGGCGGGCGGAGGCGATGCGGGCACGCTCGCGCAGCCCGACCAGGTCGTCGGGCTCGGCCTCGGGGACGTCCCGGTCGAAGCGGGCCAGCACGGGAAGGCGCAGGCCGAGTGCGACCATGCCGAGCATGGCGCACCCGAACAGGACGTACATCAGGGCGATGCCGCGCCCGGGGCCGGTGCCGATCAGGGGGCCGAAGACGGGGGCGAGCGCCCCTCCGGGCTCCATCAGCGGTCCCAGCAGCGAGGAGCCCAGCGGTGCGATGACCCCGTGGCCCAACGGCAGGGTGGACCAGGCGACCAGGGTGTTCAGGGCGAAGACACGGCCGTGGAAGCGCTGGGGCACCTTGACCTGGACGATGGTGGAGTAGACGCCGTTGACGAGGGACAGCGCGAAGGACATGCCGAACGCTCCGGCGGCGATCACCCAGAGACTGGCGTGCAGCCCGGTGACGGCTCCGGCCAGGGCCAGGAGCGCCGCGATGCCGAGCATGCCCCGCAGCCGGTGCCGGCGCGGTCCGCCCCAGAAGCCCATGACGATCCCTCCCAGGATCGCTCCGGCGCCGCCCGCGACGGCGACCCGCGCCGCGCCCTGGAGGTCGTCGAAGGCGAGGACCAGCGGCGTGATGAGCAGGAAGAGGGGCGAGAGGAAGATGTTGAGGCCCGCGAACCACAGGAGCATGGCCCGGAAACCCCGGTTGCGCCATGAGTGCGTGAAGCCGTGCCGGATCTCGGACACGAGGGACTCGCGCCGCGTCCACGGCAGGGTCCGGGGGAACTTCACCGCGAGCAGCACGCCGATCGCCAGCACGTAGCTGACCACGTCGATGACGAGGATGCCGCCGAGACCGATCGCCGCCATGAGCGCCACAGCCACCAGCGGAACAACGAACTGGGCTGTTCCGAAAGCGAGTTGAACGATCCCGTTGGCGTGACCGAGGTACTGCTTCGGCACGAGCTGCGGGACCGCGGACGCGTAGGCGAGCCGTTGGAACGTCAGGGCGACGGAGAGTACGCCGAGCAGCACGTACACCTCCCAGGAGTGCAGGTTTCCGGTGACGAGCAGAGCGAGGAGACCGGCCTGGGTGGTGCACGCCGCGATATCGCCGGCGAGGAGCACCGTGCGCCGGTTCATCCGGTCGACGAGGGCTCCCGCGAGCGGGCCGACGAGGATGCCGGGGACCATGGCGACGACTGCGTACAGCGCGTACCGGGTGAGGGATCCGGTGTTGAGGAGGATCCAGATCGGCAGGGCGAACTCGGTCAGTGCCGAGCCGGTGATCGAGAAGAGCTGCCCGACCGCGACCAGGAGGAACCGGCGCATGCTGGGTTCGGGCCCGGCGGCGGACTCCGTGCCCTCGAGGGGTGGGGCGGAGGGCTGTTCGTCCGCCTGTGTGCCGTCGGCCGCCGCGACGGGGCCGGTGTCGCCGTGGAACCACCACGAGTGGAGCGGATCGTGGGCGGGGAGCTCTTCGGTCAGCCCGTCGCGGACCGCGAGGTGCACCGTGGTGACCGCGTCGGCGACCTCGACGGCCCGGTACTTGAGGAAAAAGTGACCTCCCTGGTCGAGCACGGCCACGGCGGAGCGTTCGGCCAGCAGCAGCCACTCGCGGTAGCGCTCCTGGTAGAAGTCGGCGGCCGGGTCCTGGTCGCCGATCAGGCAGACGAGCGGGGCGCGCAGCCGCGGTGCGCCGGCGGCGACGTCGGCGATGGCGCGGGTGAAGTAGTCCTCGGCGGCCTGGGTGTCACGGCGCATGTTGCCGATGATGAAAGCCGCCTGCTCCTTGTCGAGGTCGGAGGTGTTCACGCCGAGCCCGATGAGCCAGTTCGCGTACACCCGGTCGCCGAGCAGGGGTTCGAGGGAGGCGACGCGGCTGAGTGCGTTGAGGACACGGCTGCGCGGCCGGGCGAACGGGAACTGGGCTCCGGCGTAGACGGCCTCCAGCGGATGGCCGGTCGCCTCCAGCAGCCGGGACACGGCGATCGCCAGCGCCGTACCGACGGCGCAGTGGCCGTAGACGACGACGGGTCCCTCCGTCCGCTCCCGCACCTCGCCCGCGATGCGTTCGGCGAGTTCGTCGAACGGTACGGACTCCTCGGTGACGCCGACGTCGTGGCCCGGCACGGCGACGGCCCACAGTTCGACGTCGGAGGGCAGTGCGTCGGCGACGGGCTGGTAGACGACAGGGCTGCCGCCGCCGTAGGGGACGCAGACGAAGGTGCGGGTACGGCGGGCTGCGGAGACCGGCGGGGTGAGCCGGTGCAGCAGCGGCCGCGGAGTGTCGTCGTGCTCGTCCCTGGCGGCGACGGCGGCCAGGTCGCGGATCGTGCGGTGGGTGAAGAGGTCCATGACGCTGACAGGCTGCGCGCCCGCCTCGGTGAGCCGGCCGCGGGCCCTGGCGACGACCTGGGTGGCGAGGAGCGAGTGACCGCCGAGGTCGAAGAAGTCCTCGTCCGTTCCGACTTCCGTCAGGCCGAGCACCTCGTTCCAGATCTCGGCGAGCAGGAGCTCCGTCGTGGTGGCCGGCCGGGTCGCGCCGGTCGCGCGCCTCATCTGGGGAGCGGGCAGCGCGCGGCGGTCGAGCTTCCCGTTGGGGGTGAGCGGCAGGGAGGGGACGACGGCCACCACGGCGGGGACCTGATGGTCGGGAAGCAGCCTCTTGAGCGCGGTACGGAGCCGTGCGGGGTCGGGCTCGTCGGAGCCGGTGGCGGGCACGACGTACCCGACCAGGCGCTTGTCGCCGGGACGGTCCTCGCGCAGGACGACGGCCGCGTCGGCGACACCGGGCTGGGCGCGCAGCGCGGCCTCGGTCTCGCCGGGCTCGATCCGCAGCCCGCGCAGCTTGATCTGCTGGTCGATGCGGCCGAGGTGCTGGAGAGCGCCGTCCGGGCGGCGGCGGGCCAGGTCTCCGGTGCGGTAGAGGCGGGAGCCCGGCGGGCCGTACGGGTCGGGCACGAAGCGGGCCGCGGTCAGGCCAGGCCGGCGGTGGTAGCCGAGGGCGACGGCGGTGCCGCCGATGTGGAGTTCGCCGGGAGCGCCGGGCGGTACGGGGCGCAGAGCGGCGTCCAGTACGTACAGCCTCGTGTTGTCGATCGGGAGTCCGATCGGCACCGTCTCCAGGGGGCCTGAGCACTCCCACGAGGAGACGTCGACGGCGGCCTCCGTGGGCCCGTACAGATTGGCGACGGAGCAGTGCGGCAGCCGGCCGGTCAGCTCGCGGGCGGCATCGGGCGGCAGGGCCTCTCCGCTGCTGATCACGCGGCGCAGCGCCGTACACCGCTCGATGCCCTCCTCGGCCAGGAACACCGTCAGCATGGCGGGCACGAAGTGGGCGACGGTGACGCCGGCGGAGGCGATGAGGTCGCGCAGATAGCCGCTGTCCTTCTGGCCGCCGGGCTTGGCGAGAACGATGCGCGCACCGGTGGCCAGGGGCCAGAAGAACTCCCAGACCGATACGTCGAAGCCGACGGGGGTCTTCTGCAGGACGGCGTCGTCGGGCCCGAGGCGGTAGGTGTCCTGCATCCACTGGATGCGGTTGGCGATCGCCCGGTGGGTGTTCGGGACGCCCTTCGGGCGGCCGGTGGAGCCGGAGGTGTAGATGAGGTACGCGGTGTCGTCGGGGCACGGTCCCGCCGGCCCGCGGCGCGACCTGGGCGGCTCCGCGGGATCGTCCAGCAGCATGACCTGCGCGGTGCAGCCGTGCGGTGTGGGCAGTCCGCGCTGGGTGAGCAGGACGGGGGCGTCGCTGTCGGCGAGGAGGAAGGAGAGCCGTTCGGCGGGGTAGCCGGGTTCCAGCGGGGTGTAGCCCGCACCGGTGCGCAGGATGCCGAGCAGACCGGCGACGAGTTCGGGTGAGCGTTCGGAGCAGATGGCCACGAGGCTGCCCGGGCCGACCCCCTCGGCGGCCAGGCGCGCGGCGATCCGGTCGGCCTGCGCGTCGAGCTGCCGGTAGGTGAGGGCCGCCCTGCCTTCGACGGCCACGGCGACCGCGTCGGGAGTGCGGGCGATCTGCTCGGCGACGAGGGCGGTGAGGGTGGTGGGCGCACGGTCCAGCGCGGTGTCGTTGAACCGGAGCGTCTCGAAGTCGTGTTCGTCCGGGGTGCGTCCGGCGAGGCCGGACAGCGGGGTCTCCGGGGCTGCCGCGACGGCCTGGAGGAGCCTGCCGAGGTGGTCGGCGAGGCGCGCGATGTCGGCGACGTCGAACAGGTCGGTGTTGAAATTGAAGGAGCCGTGCAGCCCGTCGGGCCACTCCTGGAGGAAGAGTTCGAGGTCGAAGCGGGTGCCGCTGGCCCGCACGCCGAACGGTTCGGCCGTCAGGGGGCCGTCCGATGGGGCGTCGCGCTGGGTGGCGTAGTTCTGTACGGCCAGGACGGCCTGGAAGACGGGCGGCCGCGACACGTCCCGGGAGACCTTGAGCTCGCTCACCAGCTGCGCGAACGGCAGGTCCTGGTGGGCGTAGGCGTCGAGGCAGGTCTCGCGGGTGCGGCGCAGGAACTCGGCGAACGAGGGGTCGCCCTCCAGACGGGCCGGAAGGGCGATGACGTTCACGAACATGCCGACCAGAGGCTCGAGTTCCGGTTCGGGCCGTCCGGCGACGGGGGAGCCGACCGCGAAGTCCGTCCGACCGCTGTAGCGGGACAGGAGGACCTGGAAGGCGGCCAGGAGGACCATGTGGACGGTCGCGTCGTGCTGCCGCCCGAGCAGCGTGAGCCGGTCGAGGAGGGCGCGGTCGACGGCGAACGCGTGCCCGGCGCCCTCGAAGGTCTGACGGGGAGGGCGGGGGCGGGAGAAGGCGAGCTCCAGCGGCTCGATCCCGGCGAGCTCACCGGTCCAGTGGGCGATTTCGGCAGCGAGCCGCTCGCCGCTGAGCTGCTCGCGCTGCCACAGGGCGAAGTCCCCGTACTGCACGACCAGTTCGGGGAGCGGGTCGGGCTCTCCCGCGACGCGTGCGGCGTAGCCGCGCAGCACCTCACCCAGCAGGACCTCGCTTGACCAGCCGTCGCTGACGCTGTGATGGACCACCAGGAGCAGCACGTGGTCGTCGTCGGCGAGCCGGATGAGGAGCGCGCGCAGCAGAGGCCCCTCCTCCAGGTCGAAGGGCACGGCCGACGACTCGTCGACGAGGCGCTCGGCCTCGGACAGGCAGGCGGCTTCGGCCTGGGTGAGGTCGGCCGGCCCGGGCGGGTCGATGACCAGCAGCGGGCGCCCGTCCTCGGTGGCCGGGTACCGCGAGCGCAGCGTCTCGTGCCGGGCCACGCTCGCGTCCAGAGCGGCGCGGAGAGCGCCGGCGTCCATCGGGCCGCGGAGCCGGCGGACCACCGGAATGTTGTACGCGGCGGTCCCCGGAGCGAACTGCTCCATGAACCAGAGCCGTTCCTGGGCGAACGACAGCGGGACGGGCGTGCCGGGATCCCGCCGGGGCACGGTCGCGCGGGTGGCGGCCCGCGAGGCCAGCCGGCGGCGCAGCAGCTCCTTCTTGGCGGCCGAGAGGCGGGTCGCAGCGGGTTCTGCCGGATTGGTGGTGTCGGCGCTCATGAGACGGGCCGGCTTCCTTCCAGTGCGTCCTGCGCGGCGAGGAGTTCTTCGGCCGCCGTGTCCGACAGGGCGTCGATCTCGGCGGTCAGGGCTGCTTCCACGGCCTCGGCGAAGGCCGCGACCGTGCGATGGGTGAACAGGGTGCGCAGGGGGACGGCGAGGTCGACGGCGGCGCGGATGCGGGCGACGACCCGGGTGGCCAGGAGCGAGTGGCCGCCCAGGTCGAAGAAGTCGTCGTCGGCGCCGACGGGTCCGGTGCCGAGCACCTCCCGCCATACGTCGGCCACGAGCTCCTCCGCCTCGGTCCGGGGCGGTACGTGCACGGCACGGGCGGGCGTGGCGGCCTCGGGATCCGGCAGTGCCGCCCGGTCCACCTTGCCGTTCGGGGTGAGGGGCAGTCGGTCGAGCACGACCCAGGCGTTCGGGACGAGATGCGGCGGCAGCACCGTGGACAGCTCCGCGCGCAGTCGCGTCGGATCCGGCGCGGTCGCTCCCGGCGCCGCCACGACGTGCGCGATCAGCCGGTCGTCGCGGGCCGACACCACGGCCTCGGCCACACCGGGCAGGGCGCCGAGCGCGGACTCGACCTCGCCGGGCTCGATCCGGAATCCGCGCACCTTCACCTGGCCGTCCAGGCGGCCGAGGAACTCCAGTTGCCCGTCGGCGCGACGGCGTACCCGGTCGCCCGTACGGTAGCGGCGGGCCCCGGGCGGCCCGTCCGGGTCGGGCACGAAGGACCGCGCCGTGGCGCCGGGGCGCCCCAGATACCCGTCGGAGACACCGGCCCCGCCGATCACCAGCTCACCGGGCGTGCCGGGCGGCACGGGCGTGCCGTAGCGGTCCATCACGGCGACGGTCGTCGCGCCGATGGGGCGGCCGACGGGCGGCCTGCGCAGCTCGTCGGCCGCGCCCAGCTCCGCCGTGGTGGCGATGACGGTGGTCTCCGTCGGGCCGTAGGAGTTCACCAGCCGTACGGTGTCGCCGAAACGGCCCCGCCAGACGGCGACCGCCTCGGCGCGTGCCTGGTCCGCGCCAAGGATCAGCAGGCGCAGCGAGTCCGGCCACGGGGTTTCGTCCAGGTCGGCGACGAGGTGGTGCCAGTAGGGGGTCGGAAGGTCCAGGACGGTGACACCGGCCGCGTACGGTTCGGCCAGCTGGTCGGAGAGAGCCGCTCCGGGGCGGGCCGTGACGAGGACCGCGCCCGAGGCCAGTGCCGGGAAGATCTCCTCGGCGCTGGTGTCGAAGGAGAGCGAGGCGCTGTGCAGGACGCGGTCCGCCTCGGCCAGGCCGTAGCCCTCGCGCATCCAGGCGACACGCGCGGCGAGCGCGCGGTGCGGCACGAGAACGCCCTTGGGTGTGCCGGTGGAGCCCGAGGTGTAGATGACGTACGCGGGGTCGTCGGGGCCCGCTTCGCTGTCGGGTCCGGGGAGAGGCCCCGGGGTGTCCTCGGAGCCGGTCGGCGGGGTCACGGACAGGACGGGGAGGTCGACGGTGAGACCCGCGACGGGCCCGCCGTCGGTCGTGAGCAGCAGGGACGCCCCGCTGTCCCGGAGCATGAAGTCGAGTCGTGCGGAGGGGTATTGCGGGTCCAGCGGGAGATATCCGGCGCCGATGCGCCAGGCGGCGAGCATCGCCACGACTGCCTGTGGACCACGGGGCAGACAGAGCGCGACGAGGTCTCCCCGGCGGACGCCGCCGGCCAGGAGCCGGGCAGCCAGGGCGCGGGAGGAGCCGGCGAGATCACCGCGTGTGAGGCTTTCGTCGGGACCGATGACCGCCGCTGCGCCGGGGACGAGTGCTGCCCGGTCGATCGCGGCGAGGACCGTCGGGGGGTGTGCCGGAAGAGCGGGGCCCGCGCTCTCGCCCCGCTGTACGGCCAGTTCGTGCGCGTCGAGCACGGGCAGCAGCCGCACGGGCGTGTCCGGCGCCTCCAGGGCGGCGCGCAGCAGGACCTCGAAGCGGGCGGCGATCAGGGCGGTCTGCGTCGCGTCGAGGAGATCGGTGCGGTAGCCGAAGACGGCGTGCAGGTCGTCACCGTCCGGGCGGACATCCAGGCTCAGTTCGAACTTGGCGGCCGTGTGGCCGCCGTCGCCCTCGGCGCACACGAGGTCCGCGAAGGGGTGCTCGCCGAGAGCACCGCCGCTCTGCGTGTGCACGGTGAGGAGTGTCTGGAAGACAGGCGTGCGGCCGGTGTCACGGTCCTGCCGCAGCTCCTCGGTGAGCCGTTCGAACGGTACGCGGCCGTGCGTCAGGGCACGGAGCCAGCCACCGCGGATCCGCAGCAGGACGGCGTCGAAGGACGGATCGCCGGCGAGGTCGGCGCGCAGGACCAGGGTGGAGGAGAAATAGCCGACGGTCCGCTCGCTGTCGACCGTGGTCCGCGCCGCGGTGGGTACCCCCACGCAGAAGTCGTCCTGGCCGGTGCAGCGGTGGAGAACAGCCTGATAGGCGGCGGCGATCACCATGAACGGGGTGAGGCGCCGTGAACGGGCGAAGGACTCCACCACGGCGCCCAGACCGCCTATCACCCGGGTGCAGTAGGCGCCGCCGCTGCCCGGGACCTCGGGGCGGGGGCGCTCGAGGGGGAGCTCCAACGGCGTTGCGCCGCTGAGAAGTTCACGCCAGTGGTCGAGGGCCGCGGTGGCCTCGGGCCCGTCCAGCCAGGCGCGCTCCGCGGCCGCGTGAGCCAGATAGGACGGCGGCTCCGCCGACTGGGCGGCACCGCCCACGCGGTGGGCGGAGTAGTGCGCGGCGAGTTCGGAACGCAGGAGGCCGAGAGACCAGCCGTCGGCGACGATGTGGTGCACCACGAGGCAGAACGAGTACGCGCTCTCCCCGGTACGGAACAGCGCGGCCCGCAGCAACGGCCCTTTTGCCAGATCGAAGGGGCGATTGGTGAACTCGCTGATGCGCGAGGCGATGTCCGAGTCGGAACGGCCTCGCAGATCGCGGGTGTCGAGCGGTACGGGAGACGGCGGATCGACGACGACGTACGGACGTCCGTCGACGGCGGGAAACCGGCTGCGCAGCGCCTCGTGCCGACCGGCCACCGTGTCCAGGGCGGCGCCCAGGGCCGGAGGCGAGAGCGGTCCCGTGAACCGGAGCACCAGCGGAATGTTGTAGGACGCGTCCCCCGGTTCGAACTGGTCGAGGAACCACAGACGCTCCTGCCCGACGGAGAGCACGGCCGCGGCATCAACCGCCGCCCCCGTTGCGCTCGCCGGCGCGGAGTGAGGCTGCTGGTCGGGTACGCGCATGACGCTCCTGGGGGCCGGGCCGTGGGCGGTCGGCCCGAACTGGCTTGAACCGCATACGTGTTTTCCGCATGCGAAGGGTGACGCGCGAGGGAGGAGGACACCTGCCCTGATGGGCTGTCGTGATGCCGCAGATGCTAGAGAGAGACCGAACCGTGGGTCAATGGTCTGGACCAAATTATTGGCACCGAGGGGGATGCCGGAGCATGCATCGGCCCAGGAAGAACGCGATGGCCGCCGGCATGGACGGCGGTACGGCGACCTTGGTGAGAGGCACCCCCTCGTCTCTCACCACAGGTTCGGCAGGGCGGGGTGGAACAGGCGGCACGTCGGTTGCGCGTCGAGGTCTGCGCAGGTTCCCGTCCAGGGAGTGCCACGGCTGTCGGAGCAAGGGCGATCGGCTGAAACCCGTTCCCCCGCCGAGCGGCTGCCATGGCCGGGTGAACAGGACTGCAAGCCGGCACGTATGGGGGAGAGGGCGCTGAATCCCACGGTCCCCGGCGTCGGTGACGTCGTGTCCGAACGGCTCGAGGGGACAACGGATGAGGCACGCACGACGCAGCCTGCAACGGATCGTGCGGCTGGCGGCCGTCGGCGGACTGCTCTGCGGCGGGCTGATGGTGACGAGCGCCGTGGCGAGCGAATCCTCTGAACCGGCAGCCGGCGGCGACACCGCTCCGCCTCCCGGGCTCGCCGCGGATCTGGTCTCGCAGCTCGGCACAGCGCGTACGGCGGGCAGTTGGATCGGCTCCGACGGCCGCCCGGTTGTCGCGGTGACGGACGAGGAGGCCGCGGCGGAGGTCCGGCGGGCGGGGGCACGCGCCCAATTCGTCCGTCACAGCACGGTCCGCCTCCGGTCGGCCACCGATGCGCTGAGCGAAGCCCCCCGGGTGCCCGGCACGGCGTGGGCGGTGGACTACTCGTCCAACCGGATCGTCGTGCATGCCGACAGCACCGTGTCCGCCACGGACTGGTCACGGATGTCGGGCCTCGCCGAGGAGATCGGCGGCTTCGTGCACATGCGGCGGACCGGAGGAACCTTCTCCACCAGACTCAACGGCGCCGACCCGATCTTCGCCCGCAACGGACGCTGCTCCGCAGGATTCAACGTGACCGACGGGCGGCAGAATTTCGTCCTGACAGCCGGTCACTGCGGTCCACGCGGAACCACCTGGTTCCAGGACGCGACCGGCACCCGTCAACTCGGCACCACAACGGCCGGCAGCTTTCCCGGCAGCGACTTCTCGCTCGTCGAGTACGGGAACGGTGACGCTTCCGGTGCAAGGAGCGTCGTCGGTGTCGGTGGTGACCGGGCGGTGAGGATCACGGCGGTCGCCGACCCTGTCGTCGGCCAACGGGCCTTCCGCAGCGGCAGCACCACGGGGGTGCGCTCGGGCCGGGTGACTGCGCTGAACGCGACGGTGAACTACCCCGAGGGCACGGTGACCGGCCTGATCGAGACGACGCTCTGCGCCGAACCCGGCGACAGCGGGGGACCGCTGTTCGCGGACGGGCTGGCCCTCGGCCTGACGTCCGGGGGCAACGGTGACTGCACGATCGGCGGTACCACGTACTTCCAGCCGGCCACCACCGCGATGGCAGCCCTCGGAGTGAGACTGACCGCTGACGGGAGCGGTACCGGACCGGTCCCACCCCCGGCTGCCGCGGGAGTCGTCGACCCCGGAGTCGTTGCCCCGGGACCATCCGAGTTCGAGTTTCCGATGTTCGGTGGATTCATCAGCCTCAAGGCCCTCACGCCTGGGCTGCTGGTCATCGCGGTGAGTCTTCTCGGGCTCGCGGCAACCGGCTTGATCCGATCGGCTCAGCGGCGGAACAGCTACCGCCGCCGGTACTCCCGGAGCTGGAACTGATCCGGCTCGTCCGTCCCTTCTCAACTCAGCGCCGTTGCCAGTCCCCTGAACACCAGTCCGCACCCGAGCATCAGGACGACGGCGGCCGTGGCGATCGGTGCCATCCGGTGGGCAAGAGCGAGTACCCGGCTTCGCGGCCGCCGCACCAGCCTCCGCGCCGTGGTCTCCCGTAGCCGCACCACCACGAACCCGGCTCCCGCGAGCGTGAGCGCCAGCCCGCCCCCGTACGACAGGACCAGCAGGAAACCGAACCACGCCTGGCCGAGAGCGGCCGCGCCGATGAGCACGACGACGGCGGAGGGACTCGGAACCAAACCGCCGGCCAGGCCGAGGAGTATCACGCCGCGCAGGCCGGGGGCGGGCGGCACGTGGCTGTGGGAATGCCCATGGTCATGCGCATGGCCGTGATCGTCGCCGTGCACCTGGCCGGGACCCGTCTGCGTGTGGGAACGGGCCGCGGTTCTGCCGCCGTGCTCGTCCTCGTCCCGGCGCCCAGCCGTGAGAGCGGGAACCCGCTCATCGCCGTCCCGGGTTCCGGTGTCCTCACTGTGCTCGTGTGCGTGGGCGTGCTCATGCCCGTGGTGATGACCGTGGTCGAGAGGGCGATGGCGCAGACGCCACCCCCTGCGCAGCAGAAACACCCCTGCGACTGCGACCAAGGTGCCGCTCGCAATGCCCAGCCAGGACACCACGGTCGGGGCCGCCGCCGAGCCGGCGGTGATCAGGGCACCCAGGGCGAAGACGCCCAGCGTATGGGTGAGAGTCACCGAAGCCCCGAGGGCCAGCATGTCGCGCAGGGAACTTCGGCCGCCCGCCGCCGCGGCGGCGGCCATCATGGTCTTGCCGTGACCCGGGGCCAGCGCGTGCATGGCACCCAGCAGCAGGGAAGCGCCGATCGCCAGCGCGGCGAAGCCCACGGTCAGTTCGTGCCGGGCGACCAGTCCGGTCAGCGCCTGGGTCCAACGATCCGTTCCGCGCGGCAGCACGCCCAGCGCCGGGGAACCGGTCTCCTCGTCCTCGTTCCCCGCCTGCAGCGCCGACCCGCCGGGGCGAACGGTGAAGGCGGCCGAACGCGCGTCGGGCGGTGAGGAGAGCAGATCGTCGGGATACGCGGTCAGCCGCCGGGACCGGGAGGCGCCGGGCACGCCTGCACCCGAGACCGTCATCCGGTCGCCCCGAGCGGTGATCTCCCGCCACCCGACGCCGGTGGCCACGTCCGCCGGGCGGTAGGAGAGCCGCAACCGCGCGTGGTCCGGCAGCGGCGCCGTCATCGCGCAGGTCACGCGCAGGGTCTGCAACCCCGCCTGCCCCGCACGCACCTGCGCCTTCGTGCTCCGCACCGAGACGGAGACCCCTGTTCCGCCCCCTCCTGCGCCCCCGACCGTGAGCCGAGCGCCCTCGGCGGCCGCCCCGCACCGCGCCCGGGCCCACGCCGACAGTTCGTCCGGCGCCAGCCGGTTGTCCCGGTCGGAGTCGATACGGTTCCGTTCCTGCGAGGCCGGGATCTCAGCGAGGTCCTCCACATGGTCCACGCTGAGCTTCCCCGGAACGACGACAAGGCCGTCGTACTGGTTCACGGTGAAGTTGCCCAAGGGGTGTGCTTGCGCGGCCTGGGCCGGGAGGACGGCCAGGACGGTGCCCGTCGCCAGCGTGGCGAGCGCGCAGGCGGCGGTACGGCGGATCATGAGTCACCCCGGGGCCGGGCCGGCGCCGACAGAGCGGCAGCGGCGTCGCGGGCTCCCGTGGGTGAGAAGCCCGGATTCAGATCGAGCGCGGCGCGTAGATCGCGGCGGGCAGCCCCGTCGTCGTCGAGGGCGCGCTCGATCATGCCCCGGTGAAAGAGGAAAGAGGCGTTCCGATAGCCGGGCGACCCGGCGGTCGCCTTCTTGGCGTAGGTCAGCGCCTCCCGGTTCTTTCCGTTCGCGTGCAGCGCCCAGGCGAGGGCGTCCGCCGTATGCACGCTCTCGCGGCGGGCCCACTCGGCGCGCGCCGACTTCAACGCCTCGGCGGCGTCGCCATGGTCGGCCTCCAGGAGAGAGGACTCCAGATCGGTGGCGACGCCGTTGGCGCGGGCCAGACGGGTCCAGGTACGGATGAGCGCGTACTGCTCCTCGGCCTGCCGGCGCTGTCCGCCCGTCTCGTACAGTTCGGCGAGGGCGGCGAGCTGTCCGGGCAGCGGGTAACGCCGAACGACCTCTTCGAGATCGCTCACCGCACGTTTTCGATCGCCCAGCGCGGCAAGGGCACGACCTCGTCCCTCCAGCGCCGGCAGATGCTCCGGTTCGGCGCGCAGAGCGGTCGCGAAATGGTCCAGTGCCTGACGGAACTCACCCTGGGACCAGGAGAGGTGGCCGAGCGAGGTGGCGGCATGGGCCACATCGGCGGTACTGAATGCCGAGGCCTGTGCCCGCAGCAGCACCCGACGTGCCCCCTTCACGTCTCCGTGCAACTCCAGGACGTACGCGTACCGGGTGAAGACGGGTATGCCGGGACGCCGCCGGTCGGCGAGCTTCACCGCCTCCAACGCCTCGTCGTAGCGCCCGAGTTCGACCAGGGCATCGACCCGGCTGGACAGTGCCCGCTCGCTGTACGGGTTCACCCTCAGCGCCCGGTCCACCAGAATCAGCGCCGTGTCGAAGTCGTGGCGCGCGGCGGCCAGCGCCGCCTGCCCGGCGAGTGCCGCGTCGTTCCCGTCGGCCGCACGCAGCTTCAGCGAACGCTGGAACGCCGCCTCGGCCTGCGGATATCGCGTCGGATCACCACTGGTCCGAGCCTGTTCGATGTACGCCGCGCCGAGGGTCGCCCACCCGGTGGCGTCCCGGGGCTGCGTCTTGAGGTGCCGCTGCAAGGCGGTGATGCCCTGCGCGAGCTCCCCGACGGCCAGCTGCTCGACGGGCACGTCCGCCGTGAGCGCTCGCCCTGGCCGCTCGGACCGCGCCGCATCACCGCCGGCCCCGGACGCCACCGAGGTGACCGTGAGCCCGAGAGCCACCGCCACGACTGCGGAGGCCCGCCAACGCCCCGGCCCGTGCTGTCGCTGACACCATCGCGCGAACCGCGGCTTGCGTACGGGCATCGGTCTTGGCCCTCCTCGTTGTCGGTGGGTGGTTCGGCAGCGACGCGGGGGGAGCGCACACGCCGACGGGTCGTCGTCAGGAGATGTCGGGCAGCCGGTGCACCCGACAGCCCCGACGACCGGAGGTCAGCCGAGCCAGGACCGGGACTCGGTTCGGCGGCGGGAACGCAACCACGCCGTACCGAAGCCGACCAGCAGCACCAGCGCGGCCCCCGATCCCGCGGAGGCGAGCATCACCGTGTCGTCGTCCCACGACGCGGTGATCGAGGACATGCCACCCGTCAGTCCTGTCGTATCGGCCTTCGTGGACACCTCCGCCGCCTTGACGTCGGAACCGGCGGCGGGCAGGGCGACGTACGGAAAGGCAGTGCTGAACTTCTTGTCGTTCGCGTCGACTGCGTCGCCCAGGTCGTTCTTCGAACCGACGAGTTCGCCCTCGACGACCTGCAGCGCGATGTCCAGCACGTCGTCCGTCAGACGCCGCCCGTTGGGGAAGCCCGCGTTGTCGCCGTCCAGCACCCCCAGCCGCTTCGGCTCCGCGACCGGTTTGACGGAGGTGTTGAGGCGCAGCATCTCCGAGGCCGTGACGCCCGGAGGCTGATTGAGGTCCTTCACCCCGGTCAGGAACACCGAGACAAGATCGTCGCGCGGCTCCGCCGGAGCCTTGATCTTGTAGATTCCTTCGATGAGTTTCGGCAGCTCCGGTTCGGTGACGTTCTTCAGGAAGTCGCCGTCGTTCTCGGGCGACGACGCGTTGAACCTGTCCTTGTCCTTGACCGGATTGACGACCTCGTTGACCAGCGGCATGCCGAGCCGCGACACCCGCGTCCAGTCGCCGTAGGCGTTCTTCCGTTCCGTCGTCGCATAGATGCCGACCACCGGCTGCTCGGCGGACTCCCGGATGTACGCGTTCGGCACCTGGAGGGCGATCGTGTTGACGTTGTAGCCCTTGAGTGTGTCGTTGCCGACCTCCGACAGGTCACCGCCGTACAGGAGGTCGAAGACCCGCAGGTCGAGGAAGAACGGATCATCGGCCTGACCGGCGAAAGCCTTGAGCCCACCGGCGACCTTCTGCACCGCCTGGTCGCGCAGCGCCTGGTAGTCGGGCATCGACGCTTTTCCGACGTTCGACGGCGCGACCGGCAGCCCCTTCGCCAGCGGGTGGCGCGAGGCAGGCTTCCCGTTCTGCAACCGCAGCAGCTCCAGGTCGTACGTCTGAGTGAAGTTGAGGTCCGGATCGGTCAGGCTCTCCACCGCGCCCGTGTTGTAGAGGAAGGTGTTCTCGTTCTTCCGGTGGTCCTTGAAGGTGAACCGGTACAGCAGGTCGTCCTGGGCGTCACCGTCGCTGTCGATGTGGATGTCGTAGCGGGCGTCGCTGGCGAACGTGTAGAAGTTGGGGCCACCGGCCGGCTCCTGGAACGGCAGCCAGTTCGCCACCAGCGTCGTCGAGTCGGGATGATCGGGGCTGACGAACGCGTACACGTCCGTGTTGTCGAACTGGGGCTGCCCGGAGATCAGGGGTGCCTCCCGGTGGCTCGAGGCTGTCGCGGTCTCCGGCTCCAGCACGCTCACGCCGGCAGCCGTGAGGCCTCCGGCGGCCAGCGCACCACAGGCGACCAGAGCAATGCTCCCGCGCCCCCGCCAAGTCCGCCCGCTTCTTGTCGTTGCGGTCATCTCGTCCATCCTTCATCCGGCATCGGTCCGTTCCGGCTTGCTCGTAGCTCCAGTACGTGCGCCGCGCCGGTCTTGTTCGGCCCTGACCGCACGAGTTCGGCCGCAAGCCGACGGGAGGAGGAGACGAGCAGCGGAAAGCGCGAGTGCGGGTGAGCGCGGCAGTGGCCGTTCGAGCTGGGAAGGAATGCCATGGCGAGGAGGCGAAACGCGATTCATGGGGGACGCCGTCGGTTGCTGCGCCCACCTCGCAGGCACCAGGCAGTCTCGGAACGGTCAGCCGGATTGGGGGCGCCCCCGGCGGGCAGGCGAGTCTTGCACCGCTACAGA
This sequence comes from Streptomyces sp. NPDC056452, assembly GCF_042796085.1. Taxonomy (NCBI): domain Bacteria; kingdom Bacillati; phylum Actinomycetota; class Actinomycetes; order Kitasatosporales; family Streptomycetaceae; genus Streptomyces; species Streptomyces sp. NPDC056452. Next base: position 100,352 of record NZ_JBHTRI010000026.1, on the reverse strand, counting down.
AGGAGATTTGATGATCATCGTCGGAATAGTCGCCATCTGTGTTGTCCTGGCCGTACTCGCCTTCTTCGTCCCAAGGCTCTCCCGCCATCCCGAGCGCGGAACCCAGCGCACGCTGGGTCTGGGTTCCAGGGCGGGTAGTAAGGCGCCCGGTGTCCTGGGCCGTGCCTTCAGCAAGCCCTTCCGCAGCAGCTCGAAGGCTGTCGGGCGCAGTGGTTCGGCCGGTCGTCGCGCCCGCTGGCGCATGCCGTTCTGACGGCATGCCTTGCGCTCCACGGGCGCGACGAACTCCAGGAAGTGCTCCCGTCAAGGAGCGCGGTTCAGGCGATCCGCTCGCAGATGTCCGTCGTCGAGCCATGAGCCATGGTCACGGTCTTGTGGCCGGACGCGCTGATGGCCAGGGTGTACACGCCGTCGACGATGTACATGCCCCGGTCGAGGTTGCCCTCACCCACGCCGACCAGGACGGGCCCCAGCACCGACCAGAACTGCGATCCGTCGGTGCGGTACTCGACGACTGCGGAGCCGCTCGCGTCCGCGTCGTAGAAGGCGCCCGAGACCTTGTTGGTGACCCGGACGACGAGGTCCCCCTTGTACGCCACGCTCTTCGGCGACCCGTCCGGGTGCCGGGCCAGGACGCGCTGCACCACCTCGTCCACGACAGGTTCGCCATGGATGGCGAAGTCGCACCGGAGGCCTGCGGCGACATCCCAGGGCGCGGAAGGCGCGGGCTCCCAGCCGAGATCGTGTTGCAGTCCGGAGTGGTCGGAGCCGGTGGCTTGGGCCGGCGTCGCGCCCAGGAGCGTGGTTACCAGGATCGATCCGATGGCCAGAGCTGTTCGTCGCATGATGACTTCCCGTGAGTGAGGTTCGGCTGTTGTCCTGGCCGCAGCGTGACCCCGGCTTCTCACCACTCGCTGACCATGCCTGTCCGCCGTGCCGTCGGGCCGGTTACGCTCGCCGACGTCATGGAGTTCCAACTGCTGGGTCCGTTCGAGGCCCGACACGAAGGTGTACGGGTTCCGGTCGCCGACCGCCGACAGGAACGCTGCCTCCTTTCGATCCTGCTCCTCGAGGCAGGGCGGGTCGTCACCTCCCACCGCCTCGCCGACCTGCTGTGGGACGGTGACGCCTCCGCGTCCGCCCGCCGCACCCTCCACACCTACATAGGCCGCATCCGCGCCCGACTGCGGCCGCACGGGCTGCACATCGACACCCGGCACGGCGGATACGTCCTCGACCCGCGTGGCCACACCATCGATGCCGGAGACTTCATCGCCCTGTGCGGCCGGGCACGGGCGACCGTGGACGCCGTGCAGCGTGTGCGCCACTACGACAAGGCCCTCGCTCTCTGGCACGGGCCGCTGCTTGCCGACGTGGCCGACGACGCGCTGCGCAAACGGCTCGGCAGCCACCTCGACGAACTGAGGATGTCCGCGCTGGAACAGAGAGCGGAGGCCCACCTGGAACTCGGTGAGCACGACAAGGTGGTCGCCGATCTCTCACCGCTCGCCCCCCGGCACCCCGAAAGGGAGAGGCTGGTCGCCGCACAGATGACCGGGCTGCGCCGAAGCGGCCGGCAGGCCGAGGCGCTCGACCTCTACCGGCTCACCCGGGAGGCGCTCGTGAGCCGTCTCGGCGTCGAGCCGGGTGCCGGACTGCGGACCCTGCACGAGCGCATGCTGCGGGGTGATCCCCGGCTGGACCGGCCGCCCGGGCCCGTGTACGCGGTGCGTGTGGGGGAGGAGTGGCTGCCCTGGTCCACGAGCGGTCACCCCGCGCTCGAGTTCTGCAACACCTACGCCGGCTGGGGCGGTCAGCCTTCGCCCGGATCGGAGTGGCTGCGTTCGTACTCCACCCTGGCAGTCTGGGCAGGCCATATGGATCTCGCGGAGGACTGGGTCGTGTCGGGGCTGCTCAAGCAGGCAGCGCAGCAACCGCATGATGCTGCGGACGTCCTGCGGGAGGCCCGGGAGTTCCGTACGCGGCTCTACGCCGTCCTGACCGACCCCGATGATGTGCGGGCCTTCAAAGCGGTAGCCGGTGTGGCGGAGGCCGCGGCGAGAACCGCCGCGTTCGTCTTCGGCGAGGACGGACTGGGCCGGTGGCGACTGTTGCCGTCCGCCGGACTGCGTCTGCCCCTTCTCGCTGTGGCCCGCAGTGCGGCCGAACTGCTGGCAGATCCGGCCAGATTCATGATCCGGGTCTGTCCGGGGGAGGACTGCGGCTGGGTGTTTCCCGACGAGAGCGGTCGGCGCAGATGGTGCAGCCTCCGCACCTGCGGCAAGGGCGTGTCGGCGGAGTAGGCGGGCGCCCGTGGCGTACTTCCCGGGCGGCAGGAACCCGGATGGGCACAAGCGGGCCGTACGAGAGAAAGGTCCGCTCTGGGATAATGTGTCCGCATTCTGGTCTTGCTCAGACCTGGCAGGAACGGGCCGCGTGAGAGGCAGTCACCCAAGTGATCAACGTTCTGGTCGCCGACGACAGCGAGATCGTCCGCCGAGGGCTGGGCGACATCCTTGCCTCCGCGGACGACATCCATGTCGTTGCCCAGGCCTGGGACGGCCGCAGCGCCGTGGACGCGGCGAGTCGGCTCAACCCGGATGTGGCGCTGGTCGACATCCGCATGCCCGGGATGGACGGCTTGGCCGCGACCCGTGAACTCCGGGCCCTGCGGGTACCTCCACAGGTGCTGATTCTGACCATGTTCGCGGAGGACGAGTACGTCGATGAGGCAATCCGCGCGGGAGCCAGCGGGTTTCTCCTCAAGGACACCCCACCGGAGGAGCTGCTGCGCTCCGTCCGCCTCGTCGCGGCCGGCGAAGCGACCCTCGATCCTTCCGTGACGGGGCGGGTCATGGACCAGCTTGCTCAGCACTCGGTCCAGCTGACCACGCAGGAGCAGCGTGCGCTGGAGTCATTGACCGGCAGGGAACGAGAGATCCTGGGCCTCATCGGACGAGGCCTGCCCAACGCCGGCATCGGTGCCGTCCTCCACGTCAGTGAAGGCACCGTCAAGAATCAGGTCAGCCGACTGCTGACAAAGATCGGCGCGGAGAACCGGGTCCAGGCCGCCCGCCTGGCCTACCGCGCAGGCATGGAACGCTGATCTCCGGGACTTCCCGCCCGCGGCGACCCGTCGAGGCCGACGAACGGGCCGACAGAGAAGGATCTGGTCGGGTGCCTTTCGTGGGACGAGCTCGCTCCAGCCACTGGCCGCGGCAGCGCGTGGACGCCGCGGTAGCCGCTGCGGCCGCCGCGATCGGTGTGGCGAACAGCTGGGTCAAACCGTCGAACGGTCTTCTCACCGGGGCCCCGCTCACAGTGATCGCACTGGTGTCGGGCGGAACCGGGCTCCTGCTGTGGTGGAGACACCGCCGGCCCATCGCGATCCCCTGCCTCGTCGTCGCCTGCCACGTACTCGCCTTCACCCCTACCGCGCTGGCCGTGGCCCTCTACACCGTCGGAGACGTCCACCACCGGCGACCACGCATCCTCGGGCTGTTCGCCGTCCTTGCGACCCTGGCCGATGTTGCCGCACTCCGCCTGGGTGACGTCTGGGACATCCGCGAGGCCGGTTACTCGCTCGCCCTGGTGATCGGACCGCTGGTCGTGGGCTACGCCGTGGCGTTGCGCTCCGACCTGGCCGCAGCATCCCAGGCCGAACTCGCCACACGGGAACGCGAACACCGACTCGTCCTGGAGCGGGCACGGATCCACGAACGAGCCCGCATCGCCCGGGACATGCACGACGTCGTCTCGCACCGTGTCGGCCACATGGTCCTCATGGCCGCAGCGCTGAAGGTCGGTCCCGGCGCACAGGACAAAGGAGTCGCCCAGGAGGCTGAGCAGATCCGGCACGAAGGCCGCCAAGCCTTGGAGGAGTTGCGCGAAATCCTGGGGGTGCTCACGCCCGACCGGGCACGTCGAACCGAGCCGCGCGCCCCGCAGGCCGACGCCCGCAACCTCGGTGACCTCGCACGTACCGCGGAGCACGCCGGACTACAGGTCGACCTGCGCGTTCAAGGGCAACCCGAGTCGCTGCCCACGGTGTTGCAACAGGCTCTCTACCGCACGGTGCAGGAGTCACTTACCAACGCCGCCAAGTACGCCCCCGGCGCTCCGGTCCAGATCGATCTGGAATGCGGCCCCGACAGGGTCGACCTCAGTGTGGCCAACGGCCCACCGGCCGGCCCGCCCGGACACGACCTGCCCGGTGGAGGGAACGGCCTGATCGGGCTGCGCGAGCGCGCCTCCCTCCTCGGAGGGGAACTGGAGGCCGGTCCGGAAGCGGGTGGATTCCGCGTATCGCTTCGCCTTCCCGCCCACCCGGCGCCCACCGGACGCGACGAACAGCCCTGAACCTCAGGACGCGGAGACCTGGAACCACACCCACTTGCCGTGGGAGCCCACTGTCGCCACGCCCCATGTACCCGCAACCGTGTCCAGCAGGTCCAGCCCGCGTCCCGTCTCCATGCCGGTCCCCTGCTCCTCGTCGCCGACGTCGGCGACGCTGGACCGCGCACCGTCGCCCATCAGAGGCTCCGTGTCGAAGACGGCACCGGTGATCATTCCGGCCGACCGGTCGAAGCCGACGGCCACCTCGATGGCAGTGCCCTTCGCATGACGGACGGCGTTCGACACGACCTCGGACAGGAGCAGGGCGGCCATGTCCGTTCCCGCGCAGTCACCAGGGGCAATGCGCTTCAGGACGTACCGTGCTTCCTTTGCTGCGCGGGGGTGCCGGGAAAGGATGGCGACGCCACTGTCGTGCATGAAAGGCTCCGAGTCGTCAGCTGCCCGAATGAGCAGAATCCCCCTGCTTCCCCTTCCAGGGTGGCGGAGCCGAAGGGGCCGAACCGTATGCCCTTCCTCCGGACTCCGATGTCCCCGACGTCACCGGGCCACGTGACTTTCGTCGTGCTCGTGCTCCGGCTGGGCCTGTGACCTGGGCAGACTCAGGCCGGGAGGGCAGCTCTGGGGTCAGCTGTTCGTCCTGGACACGCACGCGGCCACCACGTCACGGAGACTGCCCGTGCGATCGAGTGCCTCCCGCTGGATCCGTGCCCCGGTCCCGCGCTCCAGTACGTTCTTGAGCGCGGCCTCGGTCCGGGCGAGGTCGCCGCTCTCCCTCAGAGCATCGCGTACATGTGCGAGCAGGGCGCCCACGACGTCGGAGGCGGGCTCGGGACGCATGGTCAGGGGGTGGAGGAGCTGCCCCTCCAACCCGGCCCGTCCGGCCTGCCAGGCGGCCATGCGCAGGACACCCACCCCGACCGGGTCGGGCGGCTCCCCTTCGGACCAGCTGCGTGCCGCTGTGTCGACGAGCCCGCGCACGAGCGTGGCGAGCAGCGCGGTGTCGGCCGGATCCAGGCAGACGTCCGCCACGCGGACCTCGACCGTGGGGTACCGGTGCGAGAGCCGTGCGTCGAAGTAGATCATTCCCTTGTCGCGCAGGACTCCCGTGTCGACGAGTGCCGCGACCTGTTCGTGGTAGCGGTCCGCGGAACCGAAGATCTCGAACGGTCCGGCCGACGGCCAGCGCCCCCAGACCCTGCTCCGGTAACTGGCGTACGCGCTGTCGCGGCCCTGCCAGAAGGGTGAGTTGGCGCTCAGCGCAAGGAGCACCGACAGCCAGGGGCGTATGCGGTCCAGTACGCCGACGCCCTCCTCGTCCGAGTCCACCGAGACGTGCACGTGGCATCCGCACGTCAGCTGCTCCTGTGTGGTCAGTCCGAACTTCTCGGCGAGCCACCGGTGCCTCTCGCCCGTGCCGATCGAGGGGCTGACCGGCAGAGGCGTAGTCGCGAGGGCCGCCACGGCAGCCCCTGCCTGGGCGGCACTCTTCGCCGCCTCGGCCCGCGAGCGCAGGATCTCGTCCGCGAGTTCGCGCATGTCGGTGCGCGGTTCGGTGGCGAACTCCAGCTGCTGGTCATGGAGTTCCGGCTCGAAGACGGAGTTCCCCTCCGCGCGGCGTTCCGCGAGGGCCAGCACGGCCGTCGACAGGGCACGGGGCTCACCGCTCTGTTCGTCGACGAGCAGGAGCTCCTCCTCGACACCCACCGTCCGCACCATCGTGGCCTCCCGAACCCGGTCCTGCCCGCCGCCACCGTAGGGCGTGCCTGTCCTGCCACTCACCGACTGCCCCGTGCTCCGGGCTTCACTCGAACAGGAGACCCTTGTGTCCGCTGCCGGACCTCGTTGCTGCCGCGCGGACCAGCACCCCCCGGTGCTGGTCCGCACCCACTCCTTCCGGGGCGGGCTCCTCCGGTCCGTCACCCGGATGCGGTCCCCCGATCCCCCTCCGGGCGTTCGTAGGCCGCCTCGGCGGTCTGGACCGTGCGGATGCGGGCGATGTCGAACTTCGGCTTCCGGTCGAAGTCGTAGAGGCCGTTCTCCTCCTGGAAGGTGTCGGTCAGCTGCGTGTAGCAGTAGCCGAACATGTCGGGGTCTTCGAGAAGGACGCGGGTCAGGCCCGCGAAGCGCTCGTGCCACGCCTCGACGCTCTCGACCCGCCGGCCGTAGCCCCACGAGTCGGCCCGGCCCGGGTCGTCCGCGGACTCCTGGTCCTCGCCGAGGCGCCGGGGGTTCCACCAGATGCCGCCGTACTCGGACACGAAGAACGGCTGGCCCGCGTAGGGGTAGGACATGGCCGCACCGTCCAGCTCGTTGAGGAAGGGACGGCCGTCCCGAAGGCCGGACTGTTCGCGGCGGAAGGCCTCCGGGTCCTGCTCGTAGGAGTGGGAGTCGTAGACGTCGGCGCCGCGCACGCGGTGGGCGTAGCCGGACGCGTCGACGACCGGGCGGCTCGGGTCGGCGGCCTTGGTGGCCAGGTACATCGCGAGGGTCACGTCGTCGAGCTGGGTGAGCCGGTCGTGCAGGAGCTGATGGGTCTCGTTGAGCGGGCACCAGCCGATGATCGACGGGTGGCTGCGGTCGCGGCGCAGCACTTCGAGCCACTGGGCGACGAAGGAGGCGGTGGGCTGCTGGTTGTTGCCCGTCGGCCCCTGCCCGGACGCGCCCCAGTCCCCGAACTCGCCCCAGACCAGGTAGCCCAGGCGGTCGGCGTGGTAGTAGAAGCGCTCCTCGAAGACCTTCTGGTGGAGTCGCGCCCCGTTGAAGCCGGCGGCCATGGCGAGTTCGATGTCCTGGCGCAGGGCGTCGTCGCTGGGGGAGGTCATCAGGGTGTCCGGCCAGTAGCCCTGGTCGAGGACGAGGCGCTGGAACACGGGCCGGCCGTTGAGGAGGACGCGGTTGCCGCTGATCGCGACCGACCGGAGGCCCGCGTACGAGCCGACCTCGTCGACGACCTCGCCGTCCCGGGTGAGGCGTAGACGCAGCCCGTACAGGTGGGGGTCCTGCGTCGACCACAGGCGGACCCGGTCGGCCGGGACCGGCAGGGTGAGGCCCGGTGCGAGGTCGTCCGCGGGAACGGCGGCCACGCACACATCGCCGGCCTCGTCGGTCAGTACCGCTTCGAGGGTGAGGCCCGCGGTGTGGTGCGAGAGCTCGGCGGTGACATGGAAGCTGCCGGTGGCGCGTTGGGGGACGATGTTCAGCGAGCCGATGTGCGCGCGGGGCACCGGCTCCAGCCACACGGTCTGCCAGATGCCGGTGGTGCGGGTGTAGTGGCAGCCCGTGTTGCCGTACCAGGTGGCCTGCTTGCCCCGGGCCTGCGGATCCGACGGGGTGTCGCGGGCCCGGACGACGACGGTCGCCGTCTCGCCCGCCGCCGCGACTCCCCTGAGTGAGGCGGTGAACGAGCTGAAGCCGCCGCGATGGCGTGCGACCTCGACGCCGTTCACCCACACCGTCGCGTCATGGTCCACGGCTCCCAGGTGCAGGAGTACGTCGCGGCCGGCCCAGGCCTCGGGGACGACCACCTCGCGGCGGTACCACACGGCGTGCAGGAAGTCGGTGTCCTCGACACCCGAAGCCCGTGACTCCGGTGCGAAGGGCACGACGATGCGGTCGGCGAGCTCCCGGGTGAGCAGGCCGCGCTCCAGCCCCGAATCGCCGCGGTCGATCTCGAACTGCCACTCACCGTTGAGGTTCAGCCAGTCGGGGCGTACGCACTGCGGGCGCGGGTACTCCGGCTTGGGCGGGTGGGGCATCTGGTGCATGTTCATCCTTCACGACAGGTGGTGCGGGTGGGGTGCTCAGGGTTCACGCGGCGGGAACGGAGCCGGTGGCGAAGTAGGGCTTGCAGACGGAACCTGCCCAGTCGGTTGCGATCTGCAGCAGGCGGGTGCCGTCGAGGGAGGGCAGCAGGCTGGAGCTGTAATTGGGGCAGTAGTCGACGGTCGTCGACTCGACGGTGACCGGCGCGGGCACGGCTCGCCAACTCCCCGCGGCGCCGGCGCTGTTGACCCAGACCGTGCGTCCGCTGCCTTCGGCCCGGCTGCCGTCACGGTTGTACATGACCTGACCGACGAGGAAGAGCCGTCCCTTCGGGTTGCCCGCCTCCGGCGCCCAGGCCAGGTTCGGCGCGTGCTTGAAGTACCTGCCGTCGGTGGTCTCCGGGCGGATGCCCAGGTAGGCGGGGTCGCCCCAGTTCCAGCCGTCGAGGGAGGTGCGGTAGTGCACGACGCACACGTACTGGCCCGCGGCTGCGCAGATCTCGTACGACATCACGTACGTGCCGTCGCCGATCCTGCGGACCACCGCCATGCCGGGGCGGTCGGAGGCGAGGGTGCTCGCGATGGTGTCGTGGTGCCCGGTCCAGTTCAGCCCGTCGGTCGTGCGGGCGGCCACCAGCTTCTGGCTGTGGCCGGGGTCGGTCTCGTCGGAGTAGTGCGCGACCAGGGCGCCTGTGGCGTCGACGGAGAATTCCGGCTCCCACAGGCCCTTGGTGTCCGGTGCCGTGGCGATGGTCGAGAGGTAGGACCAACTGCGTCCGATGTCGTTGCTCCGAAAGACGCGCAGCGCCATGCGCCGGTTCGGCTCGTCCTGGCCGACCGACGCGGCCCACAGCAAGGTGCCCGCGGGCAGGGACCCGACCTGCTGCGGGAGTTCGTACAGGGCCGAGCAGCACAGCCCCTGGCCGGCCGCGGCCTCGGGGTCACCGACCGTGCCGACCTCGCGGAACGAGGCGCCGCCGTCGGTGCTCTCGTGGACGGCGCCGAGGCCGTTGTTGCCGGAGAAGGTGACGACCGAGGCCAGCACGCGGCCGTTGGCGCCGCCGCTGTGGGCGAGTCGGACGGCACGGGGATAGAGGCCGGTGCCGTCGCGCAGGAGGGTACCGGTCGCGGCGGCGGCCGGTGTGCCGGACTGGACGACGACCAGGCCGGCCAGAAGGGCGAGCAGCAGGGGCAGCAGGGTGGCGGTGCGGAGTGAGAGCGGTCGTGCGGGGCGATGCGCCGACATGGGTCTCTCCTGAAGGGTGGACGGCTGCGGTTGGTCGGGCAGGTGGCGGGTGTGGCGGCGGCTCACTTGAGGCCGGTGCCTGCGATGCCCTCGACGATGCGGCGCTGGAAGAGCGCGAACACCGCGAGCAGCGGGATCGCGCCGAGCACGGCGGACGCCATGAGCTGTGCGTAGGGGACGCCGAACACGTCCTGGACGGAGGTCAGTCCGACGGGCAGCGTCATCATCTCCGGGTCGGTGACGACGAGCAGCGGCCACAGGAAGTTGTTCCACACGCCGACGAACACGAAGATCGTCACGGCGGAGACGGCGGGCCGGGAGACCGGCATCACGATCTGCGCGTACGTGCGCAGCCAGCTCGCTCCGTCCGCACGCGCCGCGTCGATCAGCTCACGCGGGATCCCGTCGAAGAACTGCTTGAAGACGAAGACGGCGACGACGTTGGGGACCTGGGGCAGGATCACGCCCCAGTAGGTGTTGAGCAGTCCCGCCGACTGCAGTGCGAGGAACTGCGGGATCATCAGGACCTGCCCCGGGACCATGATTCCGGCGAGCAGCAGCAGGAACGCGGCCCGGCGTGCCCGGAACCGGGTCTGCGACAGCGCGAACGCCGCCAGCGAGGCCAGGACGACCGTGAACAAGGTGGTCAGGACCGAGGTGATGAAGCTGTTCGCGTACCAGTAGGGCAGCTTGCCCGCGTCGAAGATCTCCCCGTACGCGGCGAGCGTCGGATGCGCGGTGAACCACCCGGTCGGGTCGGTGACGACCTCCTGCGCGGGCCGTATCGAGGTGGCGAGCGCCCAGACCAGCGGCACCAGCCACAGCAGCGCGAAAGCGATCAGCACGCCGAGCGCCACCCGGTTGAACAGACGCTCCGCGTCGTAGCGCCGCTTCGGCGGGTCGGTGGCCGTCGGGCGGTGGTCCGTCACGGGGCGGACGGCGGTCGAGGTCATGGTCAGTTCTCCTTCTCGGCGCGGCGGACCAGGGCGAACCAGACGAGGGAGACGAACAGGATCACCACGAACAGGAGCAACGACACGGTCGAGGCGTAGCCCACGCGGCCTTCCACGAATCCGGTGTCGTAGATCAGCTGGAGGGAGGGGCGGGTGCTGCCGTCGGGGCCGCCGCCCGTCATCATGTAGATCTGGTCGAAGACCTTCAGCGAGGCGATCACCTGCAGGACCGTGACCAGCGTCGTCGTACGGCCCAGCATCGGGACGACGACGAGGCGGATGCGCTGCCAGGGTCCGGCCCCGTCGACCGCGGCGGCCTCGTGCACCTCGCGCGGCACCTCCTGCAGGCCGGCCAGGTACAGCACGAAGTTGAAGCCGATGGTCCACCACACGGTGGCCACCGTGATGGACACCATCGCCCAGTCCGGATCGCCCAGCCAGGACGGCGGGGAGTCCACGCCGATCGAGGTGGCCACCGACTGGGCCAGGCCCACCTGGTCGGCGTAGATGAACATGAACAGCAGCGACACCACCGCGGACGGCAGCACGAACGGAGCGAAGAAGGCGAACCGGAAGAACCAGCGGCCGCGCACGAACCGGTCGGCGAGGAGCGCGAGTACCAGGCTGAGCAGTACCAGCGGCACGGTCGTCAGGACCGTGAACCACAGGGTGTTGCCCAGGGTCCGCCAGAACTCGGAATCACCGAGGACCGTGGCGTAGTTGGACCAGCCGGCGAAATCTCCGAGGCCGCTCTTGAGCAGACTCGTCTCGAAGAACCCGGCGACCACGGCGTAGACCAGCGGTCCCACCAGGAACACCAGGTAGAAGAGGGCAAAGGGCAGCAGCATCCCCGGGCCCGCCCAGCGGTCACCTCGGCTGGACGGCGGGGGAAGAGCGGTTGTCGTGGCCACGGGTCGGCCTTTCGGTCAAGGCGTTCGGAATCCAGGGGCGGGTGGAACGGAGCTGACGTGCGGCGGCACGATCCGGGCGGTCGTACCGACGGGGGGAGGGGCCGGACCGGTCACACCGGTGCGGGCCGTGCGGCCAGTTCACGCAGTTCGCGGCGGATCCGTTCGGCACCCGCCGTGGGGCTCGTGGCTCCGGTGAACACGGAGGTCGCCGCGTCACCCACCACCTGCTGCAGGGTGCTGCCCGCGCCGCCGTACCAGGCGGCCGGGTCGTAGACCGCTCCGTCCGCGGCCGCGGCGTAGTGCGACTGCGGCACCAGCTCCCGGTAGGTGCGCGAACGCTGCGTCGGCAGCCAGGCCGGCACATGGCCGCCCTCGGCCCACAGGTTGCTGGAGTGCAGCATCGAAGCGATGAACTCCAGCGACATGTCCAGGCGTCGGGCCTTCTCGGAGGGGGCCTTCGGCAGTACCAGGGCGTGCGAGTCCGCAGCGCAGGCGTAGGGGGCGTCCGTGAAGACCCGCGGCAGCGGCCGCATGTCGAACTTCACCTTCGCGGACTTCACCGCGAGGACCTGCCAGACGCCGTCCATCAGGAAGCCGGCCTTGCCGGTGTTGAGGAGGGTGATGGCGCCGCCCTGTCCGTCGGCGGCGGGCGGTACGACCTTCTCGTGGGTGAGACGGCGCATGTAGGCGAGCGCTTCGGCGGCTGCCGCCGTGTCGACGACGACCCGCCGGCCCCGGTCGGTGACGAGATCTCCGCCGCCGAGCTGCCGGTACAGCGACCAGAACAGGCGGAACTGGGTCGAGGCGTCCTTCACCGAGGCGATCGAACCGCCCCAGGCGCCGGTCACCTCCTTCGCCGCCCGCATCGCGTCGATGAAGGCGTCGGGGCCGTCCAGGTCCGCCAATCGGCCCTGCCCGTCGAGGAGTCCGGCCTTCTCGGCGATGTCCGTACGGAAGTACAGCACGAACGGATGCGTGTCTATCGGCACGGCGTGCAGCACGCCTTCGACCTGCGACTTCTGCCAGGGCCGCGCGTCGAACCGGTCGGGGGTGATTCCGTGCCGGGCCAGGTCCGCGCTGGGCAACTCCGAGAGCAGACCCGCCTCGACGAGCGTGGGCACCTTCGACAGGTGGGTGACCGCGACCTGCGGCGGGCGGCCGCCGAGCGTGGCGAGGGTCAGCTTCGTGTAGTAGGGGTTGCCCCACAGGAAGGTCGCCGACCTCAGGTCGACCGAGCGGTGTGAGGTGCGGAAGACGTCCTGCATGGCCAGCATCCGCTCGCCGTCGCCGCCGGTGAACGGATTCCAGAAGTTCAGCCGGTCCGGCTCGGGTGCGCCGCCGGTGAACCCCTGCGCCACCGTGCTGCCGCAGCCGGCGGCGGCGAGCGCGGTGGCGCCCGTCGCGCCGAGCGCCAGCGTCCCGCGCAGCACGCGGCGACGGGACGGGGCGGGAGGCAGGGCGGGGGGCAGGACGGGAGACGGGACAGGGGACGGAGGGGGCGGTATGCGGTCCCGCATGGGTGAGCGTCCTTCCACGGCAGAGGTGGAGTACAACGTTGGAATAGGAGGCATCGGCAGCCGTACTGCTGGGCTGTCCGCTGCGGTTACAACGTTGTATCCGGCGCGTAATGCGGCGTCAACACCTCCGGCAGGAACTTCCTGCGGGACATGGGCCGGCGAGTTCCGCATCCGGCATTGCAACGTTGGAACATGGCGTACGCTCCAGGTGCCGAAGGAGGGAGGCCACGTGGCAGGCAGTCGCCTGAAGGACGTCGCGGAGCGCGCCGGGGTGTCGATCAAGACGGTGTCGAACGTCGTCCGCGGCGAGGCGAAAGTGGCCGACAGGACCCGGGAGCGGGTCCTGCACGCCATCGCGGAGCTGGACTACCAGCCGAACGCCTCCGCGCGCCACCTGCGCACCGGACGCAGCGGCGTCATCGCGCTCGCCGTCCCGGACCTCGTGTCGCCCTACTTCGCGGAACTGGCCGCGGAGGTCATCGCCGCCGCGAAGAAGCGGAGCTGCACCGTACTCATCGAGGACACCGGCGGCGACCCCGCCGAGGAGCTGCGCATCGCCTGCGGGCTCAGTGATCCGCTCATCGACGGGGTCCTGCTCAGCCCGCTCCGGCTCGACGAGCAGGCTCTCGGCGCCCGTGAACGGCGTGTCCCACTGGTCCTGTTGGGTGAGCGGTCCTACGAGATTCCCGCCGACCATGTGCTGATCGACAACGCGGCCGCCGCCCGCGAGGCCACTGACCACCTGCTCTCCCTCGGCCGGCGCCGTGTCGCCGCCATCGGGCAGCCGGCCGGACTCGCCCATGCGACCACGGTCCAGCGCATGCACGGCTACTTGACGGCGCTGCATGCGGCAGGGGTCCCGCACGACCCCCGACTCGTCCCCGACACCCGGGAGTTCACACGCGGAGCGGGGGCGGAGGCGATGCATGCGCTGCTCGCCCTGGACGACCCGCCGGACGCCGTCTTCTGCTTCAACGACCTGCTGGCCTCGGGTGCGCTGCGCGCTGCACACGATCACGGCGTACGGGTGCCCCAGGACCTGGCCATGGTCGGCTTCGACGACGTGGAGGAGTCCCGCTACAGCGTGCCGTCCCTGACCACCGTCGCTCCCGACAAGCGGGGCATCGCGGAGCTGGCCGTGGACGCGCTGATGCGCAGGATCGACGCGGGAGCGATGGCGCCGCACTCGCGACTCACCGCGGGGTTCGAGCTGGTCGTACGGGAGAGCACCCGCCCGGCGCTCTGACCGTCACGGGCCGTGATCGTCACGGGCATGCCCTCCGCATCGGCCCCGCGCCGACTGCGCAGCGCTTTCCTGCCCCGCGTGCTTTACCGCTGTGTCGGCAGGCCCACTCCGTTTGCGGAGCGATCGGCATCGAGTTTGAGTGGAGAGCGAGCCCTCACGCGCCCACCGGGAGCAGGCATGTCGATGGCGTTCGATTCATGGTTCGGCCCATCCGATCCGTTCGGTGACATGCTGAACAGCTTCTTCGGCATGTCACCGGCGTCATCGCCGGCCGTGCAGCGAGTGCCGATCGGACGGCTTCTGACCGAGTCGTCGCACCGGCTTCTCGGCCCGGCCACGCAACGGGGGGTCGCGGACGGCACGTCCGACCTCGATACCGAGCACCTCCTGTGCACGGCCACACAGGTCGAGTCCGCCGACGCATCCTGACGGGCGCCGTAGCAGACGCGCCCGCCCGGCCGACGCCAAGGAGAGAACGATGGCGCATCACCACCACAAGTCCAACAAGCAGGTCGAAGGCGACCCGGACAAGGGGCACGGACGCGGCATGCCCAGGCGCCCGGACGAGAAGCGACTCGACGAACGCGTCGAGGAGGACCGGGAAGAGGCGGGTCTGCCTCCCGAGGAACGCACCTCTTGACTAGGCCCTGTCCCATGAACCCGTGAAGATCCCGATCTGAGGATCTGCTTCAGCAGGCGCTGCGGGGCCTCGAGCGCGCCGGCGCCCCGGCGGTGACGCTGCGTCAGCCCAGCGCGCGGTCGAGGTTGAAAGCGGCGCTGATCAGCGAGAGGTGAGTGAAGGCCTGGGGGAAGTTGCCCAGCTGCTCTCCGGTCGGGCCGATCTCCTCCGCGAACAGACCGAGGTGGTTGGCGTAGGTGAGCATCTTCTCGAAGGCGAGCCGGGCCTCCTCCAGCCGGCCTGCGCGGGCCAGCGCCTCCACGTACCAGAACGAGCAGATCGAGAAGGTGCCCTCGGGGCCCTGCAGACCGTCCGGGCTGGCGGCCGGGTCGTAGCGGTACACCAGCGAGTCGGAGACCAGATCCGTGGTGAGGGCGTCCAGGGTGGAGAGCCACTTGGGGTCGGTGGGCGAGACGAACTTGGCCATCGGCATCATCAGCAGCGAGGCGTCCAGCACGTTGTCGTCCAGCCCCTGGACGAACGCCTCTCGCTCGGCCGACCAGCCGCGCCGCATGATCTGCCGGTAGATCGCGTCCCGGGACTTCCGCCAGCGGGGCAGGTCCGCCGGCAGACCGCGGCGGTTCGCCATGCGTATCGCGCGTTCCAGCGCCACCCAGCACATCAGCCGCGAGTACACGAAGTTCCGCCGGCCCGCCCTGGTCTCCCACACCCCCTCGTCGGGCTGGTCCCAGTGCTCGCACAGCCAGTCCACCACGGCACCGACCTCGTCCCAGCGGTCGCTGCTGATCGGTTGCCCCCACTTGTCGTAGAGGTAGATCGAGTCGATCAGCGCACCGTAGATGTCCAGCTGGAGCTGGCCGGTGGCGGCGTTGCCCACGCGGACCGGTGCAGAGCCGAGGTAGCCCTCGAGGTGCGGAAGCTCGTACTCGGGCAGCTCGGTGCGCCCGTCGATGCCGTACATGATCTGCAACGGACCGCTCTCGCCCCTGCCCCGCAGGATGCCCCGCTCCGAGATGAACCCCATGAACGCCTCGGCCTCCGAGGTGAACCCCAGGCGCAGCATCGCGTAGACGCAGAAGGCGGCGTCGCGGACCCAGACGTAGCGGTAGTCCCAGTTGCGCTCGCCACCGATCTGCTCGGGCAGGCTGGTGGTCGGTGCGGCGACGATCGCACCGGTCGGCGCGTACGTGAGCAGTTTCAGCACCAGCGCGGAGCGGTTCACCGTCTCCCGCCACCGCCCGTGGTAGCGCGAACCGGCCAGCCAGTGGCGCCAGAACCGCACGGTCGCCTCGGCCTCCTCCTGCGCCTCGGCGCGCGGGCACGACCGGGCCGGGACGTCGTCGCCGATCTGGTCGAGGGCGAACACGTTGGACTCGCCCTCGAGAAGTTTGAAGTGCGACCACACGTCCAGGCCGTCGCTCTCCAGGGGCGTGGTGGCGGTCAGCGCGAGCGTCAGTGAAGGGGAGCGGAACACCGCCGTGTGGCCTTCGAGGTGTGTGGTGTGCGCCTCGGCGCCGTAGCCGAAACGGGGGGCGATCCGCGCCCTGAACGGGAGGGTTCCACGGACGCAGACCACCCGCCGGATAAGCCGGTGCCGGGCCGCCTCGCCCGACTCGTCGGCCACGGGCATGAAGTCCTGGATCTCCGCCACCCCGTCCGCGGCGAAGAACCGCGTGATCAGCACGTTCGTGTCGGGGAAGTAGAACTGCCTGGTGCGGGTCGGGACCTCGGCGGCCAACTCGAACGACCCGCCGCGGTCGGCATCGAGGATGGACCCGAAGACGCTGGGCGCATCGAAGCGCGGACAGCAGTACCAGTCGATGGTGCCGTTCGTGCCGACCAGGGCGGTCGTACGAAGATCGCCGATCAGACCGTGATCGGAGATCGGCAGGTAGCCGCAGCCGTCCGGCTGCTCGAAACCAGTCGTGTCGAACGCCATACCGGCCTCCCTGCCGCTGCGGCCCGGGCCTGGGGATGAAACCTCACTATTCATGCTAGACCGCTACTCGAAGTGGGGTCCGGTGGAGCCGTGCGGACAGGACTCGGCGCACGGCTCGAGCGGCTGCGCCTGATCGGTGGCGGGAGATCGGCCATTCGGCTGCGGCCGCCTCGCGCGCGGTACGGGGCCGCTGTGTCGTGGACACGGATGCGTGCCGAGGGCCAGGTCATCGGTGGTCTTGGAAGCTCACACGCAAGAGAGAAGGCCGGAGCATGCCCGTACACCCCCTGCGCGGATTCATAGCGGGTCGGCGACGTCACGCCGCAGTCATCGCCGCGGTGAAGGCCTGTTCGACGGTACTGACCGGGCAGGACCCCGTCACGGCCGACGGTGCGCCCACACCTTCGGTGCCCGCCCCGCGCCCGGACTGGAGACCCTGCATCCAAGGCAGTCCCTTCGACTGCGCGACCGTGAAGGTGCCACTGGACTACAGGAGCCCAGGTGGTCGCACCATCGAGCCGGCGGTCGTCAGACGGAGGGCAACCCGGCCCGGACGGCGCATCGGCACCCTGTTCTTCAACCTGGCGGCCCCGGCGGTCCCGGGACGGTTCAGATGCCGCAGAACCACGAGTCCTTCCCCCGCGAGGTGCGGGAGCCGTTCGACACCGTCAGCTGGGACCCCCGCGGAATCGGCAGCAGCACCGCGGTGAATTGCTTCGCGAGCCCCCAGGAGGCCGCCGACTGGAACGCGAGCAAGGCTGCGGGCTTCCCGGTGGGCGAGAACCCGATTTCGCCTACGGCTCCCCGCTGTGATCGGGAGTGACATGAGGCGTTCGGCACGGCAGGTGGGGCGCGTGCTCTCTCCGCGTGGCGCGCTCGCCCTGCAACGCGTGGACGGCGCCCTGTCCTTCGCGCTGCGCGCCGCTCTGGCCATGGCGTTGCCGGCGCTGCCGATGGCACTGGCCGGGCATGCCGATCAGGCTGTCTACGCCATGCTGGGCTCCTTCACCACCACGTTCGGCCGCAACCTGCCCTATGCGCGTCGCGCCCGCGTGCTCGCCCTGGTCGCGGTGGCCATGACCGCGTGTGTGGGCTGCGGTTCGGCGCTTGCCGGGTGGGCTCATCCGGGTGACACGGGATCCGTCGTGGTGGTCGTGGCCATGGCGCTGGTGGCAGGAATCGCGAAACTCGCCTGCGACGCCGCGCGCCTGAGCGGGCTCGGCGCGGTGCTGCTGCTCTTCTCCTTCGCCGTCGCGGCCAACGGCTCGCCGGCTCCGGCGGAGATCCTTCCCCAGACCGCCCTGGCCGCATCGGGTGCGGCCGTCGCCTGGGTGCTGGCCGTGTCGGGCTGGTTCGTCCACCCGGACCGTCCGCGCCGTCTGGCCGTGGCCGCGGCTCTCCGCGAGGTCGCGGAGCTGCTGGAGGCCATCGGCGAAGGGGAGGGAGGCGGACCCGTCCGCCACAGGGCGACCGCGGCCGTCCTGGAGGCGTACCGGACGCTCGGCCTCATGCCGCCGACAGCCGCCGAACTCGGTGGCCGGGGCGACACGTGCGTACGTCTGACCGACCTCTCCTGGTCGCTGCTGAACGGTTCCACCCGCCGGCCGCCGCAGGATCCCTCTGGCCTGGCGCAGTATCTGCGGGGCCAGGCCCACCTGCTGGTGAGCCGCCTTCGGCGCCTACCGCGGCTGCTGCCCGAACCATCGCTCCCGGCGGTGGACACCCTGACCGGAACGGTCCCTGTCGCCGGGCGCACGACCCGGCCGGACGCCGAACTGCGCGCCTCCGAACTGGTGACGGGACGGCTCCATGGACGACCTGATCACGCCCTGGTCCTGCTCGTCCCCGCCCTGCGGATGGTCCTGGGCACCGGGCTCGCGGGAGGGGCCGCGCTTCTGCTGGGCCTCGGCCACAGCTACTGGGCCGCGATCTCCGCCGCCGCGGTGCTGCACTCGATCAACGTCCGTACGGCGGCCCAGCGCGCCATCCAGCGCACGCTGGGCACGGTCGTCGGACTGACGCTCGCTCTCGTGGTGCTCGCCGCGCGCCCCGATCCGGTGGTGCTCGTCCTCGTGATCGTCCTTCTGGAGTTCCTGCTGGAGTACGTCGTGGCCCGCAACTACGGTCTCGGCGTCGTCTTCCTGACACCTCTGGCGCTGCTGCTGACCGATCTGGCCGCCCCCTCGGCGCCCGGAGCCCTCGTCCAGGACCGGGCGCTCAGCAGCGTTCTCGGAATCGTCGTCGCGCTGGGCTGCGCGCTCGTGGTGGTCCATGACCACGCGGCGGTACGGGCGGAGCGCGCGCTGGCCGCGTGCACGGAGGCGTCGGGGCAGGCGGAACGGGCCCTGGACGGACAGACCGAGCCGTCGTTCCCGGTCGTCCAGACGCGCCTGGCAGCGGCCGTGGTGGAGTTGCGCGAGGCCGACGACGCCGCGGCGGGCGAGCTCTGGCCGGCGGAGATCGATCCCACCGAACTCGCCGCCGCGGAGCAGCGTGCCTACCTTCTCCTGGAGCGGCTGGTCCGTCCCCGATGACGCGACGCTCGGCCCGCGCGCCCTTCCCCCTCAGGTGGCAGGCCCGATGGTGACCTTGACGTGCTTCATGAGCGGCTGGTCGCTCTGGGTGCTGTAGTCGCCGAGTGCGCACAGCACGTTCATCTCCGGCATGTAGCCGGCGGCGCAGCCACGGGGAATGTCGTACGGGATGGCGAGGTAGCCGTTGAGGAACCGCCGGCTGCCGTCCTTGGCGGTGCTCGTGATGTCCACCGGGCCGAGGTCG
Organism: Streptomyces sp. NPDC056452; assembly: GCF_042796085.1. Classification (NCBI taxonomy): domain Bacteria; kingdom Bacillati; phylum Actinomycetota; class Actinomycetes; order Kitasatosporales; family Streptomycetaceae; genus Streptomyces; species Streptomyces sp. NPDC056452. The sequence continues at coordinate 81,005 of NZ_JBHTRI010000026.1, read as the reverse complement.
GCGATTCCGCGTTCGCGCATGTCGGCCCGGTTCATGAAGACGAGGGTGCGCAGGTTCTTGATGCCGCGGTAGCGGTCGTTGTCGGAGTAGATCGTGGTGTTCCACTGGTCGTGGGACCGCATCGTGCCCAGCGCCAGGGTGCCGGGGGCGGGGACGACGTCCGGCAGGACGGCGGTGGAGAACTCGGCGCGACCGGACGGGGTGAGGAAGACCAGTTCGCGGGCGGGCTGCTTGATACGGAAGCCGAGGGGCAGACGCACCCGGCGGTTGAAGTCCTCGAAGCCGTCGAGGGCCTTGGCCATGGTGTCCCGGATACGGTCGTAGTCCTCGATGTACCACTCCCAGGGCGTGGCGCTGTCGGGCAGGGCCGCTCGTGCCATGCCCGCGACGATGGCCGGCTCGGACAGCAGGTGCGGTGAGGCGGGCCGCTTCATGCCGATCGACATGTGGACCATGCTCATCGAGTCCTCGACGGACGTGCTCTGGATGCCCTTGCGCTGGTGGTCCTTCTCGGTGCGGCCGAGGCAGGGAAGGATCAACGCCTGCCGGCCGTGGACGAGGTGGCTGCGGTTCAGCTTCGTGCTCACCTGCACCGTGAGGTCGCAGCTGCGCAGCGCCGCACAGGTGACCGGGGTGTCGGGCGCGGCGAGGGCGAAGTTGCCGCCCATACCGACGAACACCTTCACGTCGCCGCGCTGCATCGCCTCGATGGTCCTGACGGTGTCCAGGCCGTGCTCACGGGGCGGCTGGATCTCGCAGACCTCGGCGAGGCGGTCCAGGAACGCGTCGGTGGGGCGGTGGTCGATACCGCAGGTGCGGTTGCCCTGTACGTTGCTGTGCCCGCGCACGGGGGAGGGGCCCGCCCCCTCCCGGCCCAGATTGCCGCGCAGCAGGAGCAGGTTGACGATCTCCCGGACGGTGTCGACGCCGTGCTCGTGCTGGCTCACGCCCAGGCACCAGCTGATGATGCTGCGGTCGGCCTCGCCGTACACCCGCGCCGCCTTCAGGATGTCGGCGCGGCTCAGCCCGGACTGGTTCTCGATCTCCTCCCACGGCGTGGCCTCGCACAGCGTGCGGTACTCCTCGAAGCCGGCGGTGTGGCGGTCGATGAACTCCTGGTCCAGGGCCTTGGGGTCGGTCGCCGACTGCTCCAGGACCGCCTTGGCCATACCGCGCAGCAGAGCCATGTCGCCGCCGATGCGCGGCTGCAGGTTCAGGGTGCTGGTCCGCGTCGTCTTGAGGACGGCCATGTCCACGAAGTCGTGGGGAACGATGGTGCGGGTTGCGGCGGCCTCGACCAGCGGGTTCACGTGCACGATCTGGGCACCGCGATGGAAGGCCTCCGCCAGTGCCGTGAGCATCCGGGGCGCGTTGGAGGCGGCGTTGACTCCCAGGATGAACAGCGCGTCGGCGCTCTCCCAGTCCTTGAGGTCGACCGTGCCCTTGCCGGTTCCCAGGGCTGCCTGAAGAGCGCGACCGCTGGCCTCGTGGCACATGTTGGAGCAGTCCGGCAGGTTGTTCGTGCCCAGCTCACGGGCCATCAGCTGGTAGAGGAACGTGGCCTCGTTGCCGAGGCGGCCGGAGGTGTAGAACGACGCCTGATTCGGGTCGTCCAGGTCGCGCAGCGCACGGCCGACCACCTCGAACGCGCCCTTCCAGGTGATCGGGACGTAGTGGTCCGACACGGGGTCGTAGACCATCGGCTCGGTCAGCCGCCCCTGGTTCTCGAGGTCGTAGTCGGTCCACCCGGACAGCTCGGTCACCGAGTGGGCGGCGAAGAACTCGCGCCCGACCCGCTTGCGGGTCATCTCCCAGGTGACGTGCTTGATCCCGTTCTCGCAGATGTCCAGGTGCAGCCCTTTGGTGTCGTCCGGCCACGCGCATCCGGGACAGTCGAACCCGGTGTTCTCATGGTTCATGCGCATGATCGCCCGTGGGCCGTCCACCAGAGCGCCCTCGCGTACGAGGAAACGGGTCACGCTCTTTGCCGCGCCCCAGCCCGCGGCCGGGTGGTGGTAGGGGCGGAACTCCGGGTCCCCCTCGGGAGTGGGGCCCACCATGGGCTCCGGACGTTCCTGGTCGTCACTGTTGACGCTCACGACTTCCGACCTTCCACCATTTGGGCGCAGGGTGACAAAACGGCGCTTTCGGGCAAGGTATGTCCGTCGCCCCGGGCACGCCACTCGGCACTGCCGGTGCCGCCGGACCGCCGCGCTGCCGCCCGGCCGATGCGCGGATAGCCTGAGGGCGCCCCTTGGGCCGGCCTTCGACGCCGTGGCCCGGGGGAGTCGTACGTGTCCGAGCCATGGTCGTACGGGAAGGGTGAACCCTTCACCGGGCTGCCGAGGCAGCCCTCTCGGCGAGGTCCCGATGAGCCACTGGCCAGTACTCTCCGCCGTTCCCCGACTCGTCGGCGCGGCAGTCCTCGGGGCGGCCGTCGGCGCGGTGGTCGGGGTGCTTACCGCCAACACACCGCTGGGCGTCCTCGCGGGCATCGCCGCGGCGCTGACGGCCTTCGTCGTGGTGGGGTGGATCGTCCTGTGGCCCATGAACGCCGCCGTGACCCATCAGAACGTCCGGCGCGAGGAATTCCGGCCCGTCGCCGAGGAGCTCGCCGTCGTCGGGTCCGCCCTGTGCGGGCTCCTCGGCATCGTGGTGCTGCTCCTGGTGGACGACGACGACCTGAGCCACGCCGCCGCCGGCACGGCACTCTGCGGTGTGTTCATGGCCTGGGCGGCGCTCCACCTGATGTACGCCACCCGGTACGCGTACCTCTACTACGTGCCGACTGCGGGCGGGATCGACTTCAACACCGACGACCCGCCGCAGTACAGCGACTTCCTCTACTTCAGCTACAACCTCGGGATGACCTACCAGGTCTCCGACACCGATGTGTCCAGTTCCACCATCCGCGCGGTGGCCCTGCGGCACTGCCTGCTGTCCTACGTCTTCGGTGCCAGCATCCTGGCGACCACGATCAACCTCGTCGCCGGAATCGTCACGCGTTGATGCGTGGAGGCCGGGGGCTCAGGGGCGGCTGGTCAGGTAGCCGCCCATATTCGTGAAGTACTCCGTCGCCGGCAACTCGCGGCCGTCCTCGGTCCGTATGCGTGTCACGGCCAGGCCGTGGTTGCGGCCCGTGCGGGCGTCGGATCCGGCGACGATCACCACGCCGTCGCCCTCGCGGTAGAAGATGCGGCCGGGCGTACCGCCGTAGCGGCCCTCGGACACCACTGCGGCGAGGACCTCGAGCCGCTTGCCCCTGTGGAAGGCGTAGGCGCTGGGGTACGGCTCGGACTGGGCGCGGACCAGGCGTTCGAGGTCCTCGGCCGGCCAGTTCCAGTCGATCCGGATGTCCTCGGCGGAGCGCTTGTGGAAGAAGGTCGCCAGGGAGCGGTCCTGCTTGGTGAACTCCGTCTGCCCGGACGCGATGAGCGCGAGTGCGCCGGTGGTGACCGGGGCGATGAGGTCGACGGTCTTGTGGAACAGATCGGTGGCGGTGTCCGTCGGACCGACGGCAACCGCCTCCTGCCGCACGATGTCCCCGGCGTCCAGTTCGTCGTCCATCATGTGCGCGGTGACGCCCACCTCGGGTTCGCCGTTGATGAGGGCCCAGATCAGCGGGGAGAAGCCGGCGTACTTCGGCAGCAGCGAGTCGTGGACGTTCAGCGTGCCGTGCCGGGGGAGGCCGAAGATGCGCGGGGGGATCCAGGTGCGCCAGTTGTTGGCGACGATGATGTCCGGGTCGGCTGCCTTGAGGCGCTCGAACAGTTCCTCGTCGTCAGGACGGTTGCGGATCAGGACCGGAACGCCGTGCTCCTCGGCGAGGTCGGCGACCGAGTCGCTCCAGATCTTCTCGTACGCGTGCTCACTCTTGGGGTGTGTCACGACCAGCACCACGTCGTGCTCGGAGTCCAGGAGAGCTTGCAGGGTGCGGTGCCCCCAGGTCTGGTATCCGAACATGACAACCCGCATGGGGTTCCTCCTCAGGGTAGGGAATGGTCGTTGGCCAGTAAAGCAAGCCTTACCTTAGTATGCAACGCGATGGTGTGAAGCCGCAGTTGGCGGGAGCTCCTGCGACCGCCCCTCCGGCATGCCCTATCGACAGCACCTCAGGATTAGCTTAGGCTTACCTAAATTCCAGCGGGCCGCTTCGTCGGCGTGCTCACATCCCGTACCTTCCCCCACGCCTGACAGGCGGCTTCCCCGCACGATGGGAGTGACATGTCACAGGTTCTTCCTGGCGACGTAACACCGGTCCACGACCTCATTGGGATCGGCTTCGGCCCGTCCAATGTGGCCATGGCGATCGCGATCAGCGAGCACAACGCACGCGCCGGCTCACAGGAGGCGGTCAGCGCTCACTTCTTCGAGCAGCAGCCACGCTTCGGCTGGCACCGCGGCATGCTGATCGACGACGCGACCATGCAGGTGTCCTTCCTCAAGGACCTGGTGACGCTCCGGAACCCGACCAGCGAGTTCAGCTTCCTCTGCTATCTGAAGAGCAAGGGCCGGCTGGTCGACTTCATCAACCACAAGAACCTCTTCCCGCTGCGGGTCGAGTTCCACGACTACTTCGAGTGGGCCGCGGCCCAGGTCGACGACATGGTCTCCTACGGAAACGAGGTCGTCGGGGTCACACCCGTCGTCCGCGACGGCACCGTGGAGTACGTGGACGTGACGGTCCGGTCGGGGGAGGGTCTCGAGGTCCACCGGGCCCGCAACCTCGTCATCGGCACCGGGCTGCGTCCCCTCATGCCGGAGGGCGTCGAGCGCGGCGACCGCGTCTGGCACAACTCCGATCTGCTGGCGAAGGTCGCCGGGCTGGAAGGCACGTCGCCCTCCCGCTTCGTCGTCGTCGGCGCCGGGCAGAGCGCCGCCGAGAACGTCGCCTACCTGCACCGCGTCTTCCCCGAGGCCGAGATCTGCGCGGTCTTCTCGCGCTACGGCTACAGCCCCGCCGACGACAGCAGCTTCGCCAACCGGATCTTCGATCCCGAGGCGGTCGACCAGTACTTCACGGCGCCCGACGAGACCAAGCGCAAGCTGATGGACTACCACGGCAACACCAACTACGCCGTGGTGGACATCGACCTCATCGACGACCTGTACCGCCAGGCGTACCAGGAGAAGGTCCTCGGGACCGAGCGGCTGCGCTTCGTCAACGTGTCCCGGCTCACCGGCGTCGAGGAGACGCCGGAGAAGGTCCGGTCCACCGTGAAGTCCCTCGTCACGGGTGAGGAGAGCGAGCTCGACGCCGACATCGTGGTGTTCGCCACCGGCTACAGCCCCGTCGACCCGCTCGGTCTCCTCGGCGACGTCGCGGACCGCTGCCTCCGCGACGACGAGGGCCGTGTCCGCGTCGAGCGCGACTACCGCATAGCGACCGACTCCGACCTGCGGTGCGGCATCTATCTGCAGGGCGGCACGGAGCACACGCACGGCATCACGTCGTCCCTGCTGTCCAACACCGCGATCAGGGTCGGAGAGATCCTGGACTCGCTGCTCGACCGGGGCGTCAAGTCCGCTTCCGACGAGGCCAGGCCGGTCGCCGACGGAGCCGGGAGCACCGTCCGCTAGCCCGCAGCCGCGGGGATCAGGGCCGGGGCGCGGGGTGACCGACTGCCGCGTCTCCGCAGTGGATCAAAGGGATAACGTACGTCGACATGAGCACGACTGCAGTTGAGCGCCCCGCGACCGGGGGACCGACGCAAGCCCGCCGGCGCCGGGTTGTGGGTCTGGCCACGCTGGTGGTGATCCTCCTGATCGTGGGGGTGGTGTCGTTGGCCGTCGGGGCGCGCGCGTTGAGCCCTGGCGAGGTGTGGCACGGGCTGTTCGCCGCGCCGGACTCCGACCAGCGGCTCACCGAGATCAGGCTCATCGTGGAGACCGTGCGGGTGCCCCGGACGGTGCTCGCCGTCGTGGCGGGCGTCGCCCTGGGGGTCGGCGGGGCGTTGATCCAGGGATACACGCGCAACCCCATCGCCGACACGGGCCTGCTGGGGGTGAACTCCGGAGCCTCGTTCGCCGTGGTGACGGCGATCGCCCTGTTCGGGCTCTCAAGTCCCTTCCAGTACGTCTGGTTCGCCTTCCTGGGGGCCGCCCTCGCCGGTGTCGTCGTGTTCGGGCTGGCGAGCATCGGCCGAGGGGCGGGCAACCCGCTGACGCTCGCACTGGCCGGGCAGGGGATCACGGTGTTCCTGGCGGCGATGACCACGGCGGTCGCGCTGTCGGACAAGGAGTCGCTGAACGCGCTGCGGTTCTGGAACGCCGGCTCCGTGGCCGGTACCGGATTCGACGTCATCTGGCCGGTGACCGCGTTCATCGCGGTCGGGCTGGTGCTGGCCCTGACCCAGCTGCCCACCCTCAACCTGCTCAACCTGGGTGACGACGTGGCGCGGGGGCTCGGCGTGAACATCGCGCTGAGCCGGACCGTCGGCATCGTCGCGATCACCCTGATGGCCGGCGCGGCGACGGCGGCGTGCGGACCCATCGCGTTCCTCGGGCTCATGGTGGCCCACGTCGCCCGGTACCTGACCGGCCCGGACTACCGCTGGCTGGTGCCGTACGCGGGTCTGCTCGGAGCTGTCGTCCTGCTGGTCTGTGACATCGTGGGCCGTTTGGTGGTGCGGCCGGGTGAGCTGGACGCGGGAGTCGTCGTCGCCCTCCTCGGTGCCCCGTTCTTCGCGGCCCTGGTGTGGCGAGGAAAGTTCAGGAACGCATGAATGTGACAGAGGTGAAGCCGTCGGTGGCGCCGGGCGTGCGCTTGGGCCATGTGTCGTTCGTATGGCGGCCCTGGCTCCTGTGCGTCACGCTGCTGCTGATGACGGCGACCTTCCTGGTGTTCTGCCTGTCCGTCAGCATCGGGGACTTCCCCATCGGCCTGTCCCGGGTGATCGCCACGATCCTCGGCAGGGGCGAGCAGTTCGACGAGTTCATCATCATGGATCTGCGGATGCCACGGGCCCTGGCCGGGCTCGTCGTGGGCATCGCCCTGGGAGTGTCCGGGGCGATCACGCAGTCCATCGCACGCAATCCGCTCGCCAGCCCGGACATTCTGGGAATCACGGGAGGCGCCAGCGCGGTCGCGGTCTTCCTGGTGACGGTGTCGGGCGGGACCGCCGCGGTGGTCGTCAACTCCGTTGGCCTGTCCGCCGCGGCGCTCGCCGGCGGCCTCGGCACGGGGCTGCTGGTGTACTTCCTGGCATGGCGGCGCGGGATCGACGGCTTCCGGCTCATCCTCATCGGCATCTCGGTGAGCGCCGCGATGGAGGCGATCACGACCTGGCTGCTGGTCTCGGCCGACATCAGGGATGTGGCACGGGCCCAGACGTGGCTGGTCGGCTCGCTGGACAACCGGTCCTGGGACGAGGTCGAAGTCGCGCTGTGGGGCACGCTCGTCCTCATGGCCGCCGTGGCCTGCGTCGCGTTCCAGTTCAAGCCGATGCACCTCGGCGACGAGATCGCCGCGGGTCTCGGCGTCCGGTACGCGTGGGTGCGGGCGGTCCTCCTGCTGTGCGCGGTGCTGCTGGCCGCCATGGCGGTGAGCGCCGCCGGTCCCGTTCCGTTCGTCGCGCTGGTGGCTCCGCAGGTGGCGATGCGTCTGGCGAGGTACCCGACCCCGCCGATGGTGGCCTCGGGCATGGTGGGGGCGTTGTTGCTGATCGGTGCCGACCTGTTCGCACGGACGGCACTGCCGATCACTCTCCCCGTCGGCGTGGTCACCGCCGCGATCGGCGGCCCCTTCCTCGTGTACCTGCTGGTGCGCGCGAACCTCAGATAGAGCACGCACAAGCTTCGGCAATCCAGGCAATCTTGACTAGAGGGGGGCTTGTGGCCGCTCAGTACATCACCGAGATCGAGTCCGGCGTCGACGACGTCGCACGGCTGGCAGCCAGGGGCGTCACGGTCGGGTACGGCAGCCGGACCGTCATCGACGGCCTCGACGTGGCGATCCCGCCCGGGGTGATCACCACGATCATCGGCCCCAACGGCTGCGGGAAGTCGACCCTGTTGCGCACCCTGACACGGCTGCTCAAGCCGACCGGCGGGACCGTCGTGCTGGACGGCGAGGACATCGCCCGGCTCAGGTCCAGGGACGTGGCGAAGAAGCTCGGTCTGCTGCCGCAGGCGCCGGTCGCGCCGGAAGGGCTGACCGTGTCCGACCTGGTCGCCAGGGGGCGTCATCCGCACCAGAGTTGGCTGCGGCAGTGGTCGTCGGACGACGCCGACATCGTGGAGCGCGCGCTGGCCATGACCGGGGTGTCCGAACTGGCGGACCGGCCGGTCGACTCACTGTCCGGCGGACAGCGTCAGCGCGTGTGGATATCGATGACGCTGGCCCAGGGCACCGACCTGCTGCTGCTGGACGAGCCGACCACCTACCTGGATCTGGCGCACGCGATCGACGTGCTCGACCTGGTGGACGACCTGCACGAGTCGGGATGCACGGTGGTCATGGTGCTGCACGACCTCAATCTGGCCACGCGGTACAGCGACAACCTCATTGTGATGAAAGAGGGTTCGATCCTCGCGCAGGGGCACCCCCGCGACGTGATCACGGCCGAGCTGCTGCACGAGGCGTTCGGGCTGCGCGCCATGGTGATCGAGGACCCGGTGGGTGACCGGCCGCTCATCGTTCCGATCGGCCGGACGCACGTCCAGTTCAACTGAGGGCCGCGTGACGGAAATAGCCAAAGTTAGGCTAGGCTAACCTCACCAACGCAGGATAAGGTTTGCCTGCCCTTAGACGGGGGCACGCGGACAGCGCGAAAGCAAGGGATTCCGGATGCTCCTCCATAGAACGACGACGGTTACGAAGTCCTGGCGGCGGTTGGCGGCCGTCGTGTCCGCCGCGACGCTCGGCGTCGGCCTTCTCGCCGGATGTGGTTCCGGCACGGCGGACAAGGAGACCGACAAGGCTCCGGCCGCAGCCTCCGGCGCGTTCCCGGTCACCGTGGAGCACGCGTTCGGATCCACGAAGATCGACAAGGCACCCAAGCGGGTCGTCACCGTCGGCTACACGGACGATCAGACCGTCCTGGCCTTCGGCATCAAGCCGGTCGGCATGGTCGACCAGTACCCGAACCCGGCGGGCCAGTCCCCCGACATCAACACCCAGTGGCCCTGGGTCAAGGACAAGTGGGGCGACGCCCGCCCCGAGGTCGTCATGAAGAACGGCGACGCGGGCCCCAACTTCGAGAAGATCGCCTCCCTGCGGCCGGACCTGATCCTCGCGGTCTACTCCGAGGTCGACCAGGCCGCCTACGACAAGCTCTCGAAGATCGCTCCCACGGTGGGCCGCACCAAGGGCGAGAAGGAGCTCTTCAGCGCGCCGTGGCAGGACAACGCGGTCCACATCGCCAAGGCGCTCGGCAAGGAGGCCGAGGGCACCGCGATGGTCAAGAGCGTCCAGGGCCAGCTCGACGCCGCCCGTGAGGCGCACCCGCAGTTCGGCAAGGAGACCGCTGTCGCGGTGTCCTGGTACAAGGACTCGATCTCGGCCTTCACCACCACCGACGTGCGCGGCCGGCTGCTGACGGGCATCGGCTACAAGGGTGCGACGGAGATCGACAAGATCGCCGGCGGCGAGTTCTCCACCGCGCTCTCCCCGGAGCGCGTCGACCTGATCGACGTCGACCGCATCGTCGTCATCAACGACAAGGCCGACACGGAAGCGCTGAAGAAGTTCGAGCTGTTCAACAACCTGTCCGCGGTCAAGGCCGGCAAGGTCTCGTACCTGCTGGACAGCGAGGGCCCGGCGGTCGGTGCGGCACTGTCCCAGGGCACCCTGCTGTCCATGCCGTACGGGGTCGACGAGCTCGTCAAGTCGGTCGAGTAGAGATGGTGGTCATCCTGTCCAGCCCCCGGCCCGAATCGGTCCACGCGTGAGTGTCACCGATACACGCGTCGCACCGGCGACCCTGCGCACGGCGACCGGACGTGAGGGCACCCGATGGGTGGCGGCGCACTGCCGCGAGTTGCCATGGCTGACCTCCGCCACCGTGTTCACCACGGTGGCGGGGGCGGCGCTCCAGGTACTCCCGGTGCTGCTGCTCGGCCAAGTGGTCGACGGGGTCGTCGAAGGCGAGTCCCGCTCGGTCCTGGTCACGATCGGGGCGCTGATGGTGGCCGCCGCGGTGTTCGGCGCGGCGGCCACCGCGGCGTCGACGTACCTGATCGGGCGGCTGGGAGCGGATCTGCTCGCGACGCTGCGGGAAGGTGCTGTCCGGGCGGTGCTCGGGATGCCGAGCGCGCGCATCGAGCAGGTCGGCCGGGGAGACGTGCTCTCCCGGGTCGGTGACGATGTGGCCGTGCTGTCCAGGGGCATCCGAACGGCCATCCCCACGGTGTTCTCGGCCGGGGTGCTGGTCGCCATCGCGACGGCCGGCATGTTCGGACTGGACTGGCGGCTCGGCCTCGCGGGTGCCGGCGCACTGCCCGCGTACGCGCTGGCCCTGCGCTGGTACCTCCCCCGCTCCGCCCCGCTCTACCGCAAGCAACGGGCCGCCCAGGCGGACCGTGCGCAGGCGTTGATCAGTGGCCTGAACGGGATCGACACCGTCCGGGCGTACCGCCTCGAGGGCGCCTTCCGCGAGAAGGTCACCAGTGAGTCCTGGCGGGTGCGCGATCTCGGCATCGAGGTGTTCCGGTTCTTCGGCCGGTTCGTCGGCCGGGAGAACCGCGCCGAGTTCATCGGCCTGGTCCTCATCCTCGTGGTGGGGTACGCCCTGCTGGAGGCCGACATGGCCAGCCTGGGCGAGGTGTCGGCGGCCCCGCTGATGTTCCACCGGTTGTTCACGCCGCTGGGCGCCATCATGTTCACCTTCGACGAGGCGCAGAAGTCGGGCGCCAGCCTGACCCGGCTGGTCGGGGTGCTCGGGGAGGCCGCGGAGGACCGCCTGGTGGGCGACTCCACCGTCGCACCGGCCAAGGCCGTTCCGTACCCGGTGACGGTGGAGGGACTGACGTTCACCTATCCCGATACGGAGGATCCCGTCCTACGGGATGTCAGCCTGACGATCCCGGCAGGCGGTTCGCTCGCCCTGGTGGGGGCGACGGGCGCGGGCAAGTCGACCCTGGCCGCGCTGATCGCGGGCATCGGGACCCCGCAGGCCGGATCGGTGCGTATCGGGTCGAGCGACCTGGCCGGTATGGACGAGGCAGGGGCTCGTGCCCTGGTGAGCATCCTGACGCAGGAGACGCATGTGTTCTCCGGTCCGCTCGCCGACGATCTGCGGCTGGCCGCGCCGGAAGCGACCGATGCGGAACTGATGGGCGCGTTGCGCACCGTCGGTGCCGACGGGTGGGTCGAGGCGCTGCCCGACGGACTGCACAGCATGGTCGGCGAGGGCGGGGAGCGCCTGGATGTGACCAAGGTCGCCCAGGTGGCCCTGGCACGGCTGGTGTTGGGCCGTGCCCCGGTGGTGGTGCTCGACGAGTCGACCGCGGAGGCGGGCAGCGAGGGCGCCGCAGAGCTGGAGCGGGCCGTCCTGGCCGCGTGCTCGGGCCGGACCACGTTGTTCGTGGCGCACCGGCTGACCCAGGCGATGGCGGCGGACCGGATAGCTGTGCTGGACGCCGGGCGCGTGGTGGAGCAGGGAACGCACGAGGAGTTGGTGGCCCTCGGCGGCCGCTATGCCCGACTGTGGCGGGCCTGGCGTGAAGGTAGTTAGGCAAGCCTGACTTAGGGTAGCCTAACTTCCATACCTTGGAAGGGACACTGAGTCTTCGATGATGGATCCGAACGCTCGACTCGTACTGCTTTCTCCCGCGAGCCTGGCCGACGTGCGCCGGCGGACCGGTAACCGCTCCGACAGGACCATCGCCGAAGCGTGCGCCATAGGTCTCTCGTACTGGGCGACCGGCCTGGGGCCCGACGGCATCGACCTCACCCCGGGAACCCTGTTCGCGGATGTTCTCGGGTGGGTCGACAACGGCGGCGCCGGGCCGGTCGGTTGGGAGGTCGGGGCGGACGGCAGGAGCATCACCGTTCCCGAAGGCGTCCTGCGGGCCGACGCCCAGCTCGCCCTGGACGACCTGGCCGACTTCCCGGACCGGCCCATCGGCAGCATCGGCCCGTCCGGTGCGGCAGCACGGATCGAAGCCCTCGCCGCGTGGAACGACACCGACGCCGAGCGGGTCCGCCCGACCATGGTGGAGATGTTCCGCGAGCAGGCGCGGGTCAGGCCCGACGCCGTTGCCGTCGTCGACGGGAACCGGTCACTGACCTACCGTCAGGTCGCCGAACTGTCGGCGCAGTTGGCCCACCATCTGATCGGACGCGGACTCACCGCCGAACAGGTCGTCGGTATATCGCTCGGCCGCTCCGCCGACATGGTGATCGGACTGCTCGGTGTGCTCCAGGCAGGCTGTGCGTTCGTGCCGCTGGACCCGCAGTGGCCCGCCGCACGCCGCGCCGTCGTCATCGAGGACGCCCGGGTCGTGCTGCAGCTCAACGACTCGGGCGAGCACAACCCGGGTGAACCGGAAGCCGTCGCCGTCGATCTCGGCGACTGGACGTTCGCTTCCCTCCCCGTCGCGGCACCCGAGGTCACCGTCCCCGGCGACGCCCTGGCGTACGTGATCTTCACGTCCGGTTCCACCGGGCGGCCCAAGGGCGCGATGATCCGGCACGAAGCGATCAGCGAGCGCCTGCTGTGGCAGGTCGAAGAGATCCTGCGCTTCGGCCATGACGACGCGTCACTCTTCAAGGCCCCGCTGTCCTTCGACATCTCCATCAACGAGATCTTCCTGCCGCTGGTGTCCGGCGGCAGGCTCGTGGTCCTGCGGCCCGGCGGCGAACGCGACCCGCACCACCTGCTGAGCGTGATCGCCGAACACCGCGTCACCTTCACGTACCTGGTGTCGTCCATGCTGGACGTGCTGCTGGAGATCGCGGGCGACTCCGGGCGGCTGGACAGCCTGCGGCACGTGTGGTGCGGCGGCGAGGTGCTGACCCCGGAGTTGTACGAGCGCTTCCGTACCCGGCTCGACATCCCCATGTACCACGGCTACGGCCCGGCCGAGACGACCATCGGCGTCAGCCACGTCATCTACCGGGGCGAGGCGGAACGCCTGTCGACATCGATCGGCAAGGCCAACCCCAACACCCAGCTGTACGTGCTCGACGACGAACTGCGCCCCGTCCCCGTCGGAGTCGGCGGCGAACTGTACGTGGGCGGATTCCTCCTGGGGCGCGGCTATGTCAACGCGGCCGGCCTGACGGCGTCCCGGTTCGTGGCGAACCCCTTCGCGGGGGACGGGTCCCGGCTGTACCGGACCGGAGACCTCGCGCGCTACGCCCCCGACGGGTCGCTGGACTTCCTCGGCCGGGCCGACAACCAGGTCAAGATCCGCGGTATGCGTCTGGAGATCGAGGACGTCGAGGCGGGTCTCGCCGAGCACCCCGGCGTACGGCACACCTGCGTCGTCGCCAAGAAGAACACGGCGGGCGGCACCTACCTCGTCGGGTACGTGATCCCGGCCGCCGGCAGCGAGGACCTGCGCGCCGACGAGGTCCGGGCATGGGCCGTCGAGCACATGGTGGAGTACATGGTGCCCGCCCACACCGTCGTGATGAAGGAGTTCCCGCTCACCGCGAACGGCAAGCTCGACCGCAAGGCGCTGCCCGAGCCGGTGATCGGTACCGGCACCATCGTCCCGCCCGCCACCGAGAACGAGCGCGTGGTGTGCGAGACGGTCGCGGCAGTGCTGCGGCTGGACGAGGTCGGCGTCGACCAGGACTTCTTCCGGCTCGGCGGAGACAGCATCCTGGCGATCTCCCTGCTGAGCGCGCTGCGCGAGGCGGGCCTGTACGTCACGGCACGTCAGATCTTCACCCACAGTGTCGTGGGCGCGCTGGCGGCGGTGGCGAGCCGCGAGGACGTGTCCACGGCGCAGCACGGCGACGTGGGGACCGGTTCCGTCGTCGGATCGCCCATCGTGCAGTGGCTCGGTGAGACCACCGACGCCATCGACGGCTTCGTGCAGTCGATGGTCCTGAACACCCCGGCGGACCTGACCGCCGACGCCCTGGACGAGATCCTCACCGCCGTGGTCGGACGCCACGACATGCTGCGCGCCCGGCTGGTGCGCGGTGAGCGCTGGAGCTTCGACATCCCCGAGGCGTCCCCGGCGGCCGCGGTGTGGCAGGAGAGCGACCGTCCGCTCGACGCGTGCGTCGAACTCGCCACCGACGGGCTCGACCCGGACAACGGCGTGATGCTGCGAGCCGTCTGGCGCCAGGAGTCGCGCCAGTTGGTCGTCGTCGTCCACCACCTGGTGATCGACGGCGTGTCCTGGCGGGTCCTGATGGAGGACCTGGCCACGGCGTGGCGCCAGGTCTCCTCCGGCGAACCGGTCGAACTGCCCCCGGTGGGCACGTCGTTCCGGCGCTGGACCGAACTGCTCGGCCGCGCGGAGTTCGACGCGGACCGTGCCTACTTCGAGCGCCCCCTGCCGGGAGTGGACGCACCCGTGGGCAGGCGCGCGCTGTCCGAAGGCGACACCGTCGCCCAGGAGCGCACCCGGACCGTCTCCGTCGGCCCCGAGGTCACGGCCGCGCTGCTGGGCGAGATCCCCGCGAAGTTCCACGCGGGCGTCAACGACGTCCTGCTGACCGCGCTCGCCGTCTCCCTCGCCCGGTGGCGCCGCGACCTCGGGCAGGACCAGACGTTCGCGCACATCGAACTCGAGGGCCACGGGCGCGAAGGACGGTTCGTGGCGGGCGCCGCCGGCTTCGAGCCGGAACTGTCGCGGACCGTGGGCTGGTTCACCACCCTGTTCCCGGTGACCGTCGACCCGGGCACGGCACCCGACCTCACGGCACCCGAGTACCTGGCCGCAGCACTCAAGGCGGTCAAGGAAGACCTCGCCAGGGTGCCCAGCAACGGCGTTTCCTACGGTGCCCTGCGCTACCTGGCCGACACCGGGTTCGACGCGCCCGCACCCCAGGTGCTGTTCAACTACCTGGGACGATTCGACTCCGGCGCGTCCGGAGACTGGCAGCCCGCGGGCACCACCGGCCAGTTGGGCGAGAAGCGCGACCCGAGGATGCGCCTGCCGCGCCCCCTGGAGTTCAACGCGATCGCCGAACCCGCCTCGACCGGCGAGTACGAACTGGTCACCACCATCTCCTGGCCCGACGGGATGTTCACCGACGAGGACATCACGACCGTCGGCGAGTACCTGCGGGTGGCCCTGGCCGGACTGGCCGCACTCGACCAGGGCGGGCACTCGCCCAGTGACTTCGGCCTCGTGCCGCTCACGCAGAGCGACGTCGACACCCTGGACGGACCGGAGCTGCGGGACATCCTGCCGCTGACCCCGTTGCAGGAGGGCCTGTACTTCCACTCGGTCTTCGACGACGACTCTTCGGGCAGCTACGTCGAGCAGCAGCTTCTGACTCTGGAGGGCGAGGTGGACGCCGACCGGCTCACGGCGGCGGCCACCCGGCTGCTCACCCTGTACCCGAACCTGGCCGCCAGGTTCGTGGCCCTCGCCGACGGCCGTGTGGTCTCCGTGCTGGAGAGCGGTGCCCAGGCGCCGTTCACCACGCTGGACCGCCCCGGCATCACCGACGCCGAGATCCGCGACTACGCCGAGCGGGACCGCCGCGCCGGATTCGACCTGGCCACGGGCCCGCTGATGCGGTACACGCTCGTCCGCGCGGGCTCCGGCCGGAACGTGCTGGTGCAGACCGTCCACCACATCATCGCCGACGGCTGGTCGGTGCCGCCGATGCTTCGTACGCTGCTGGCCGAGTACCACCGGCCGGGGACCGTGCACCAGATCGGCGGCTTCGCCGACTACGTGCACTGGCTCGCCGGACGCGACGACGACGAGAGCGACCGCGTCTGGCACGACCAGCTCGCGGATCTGCCCGGCCCCTCACTGGTCGCCGAAGGGCACACCCCCTCCGACCGCTTCACCGACATCGCCGTGGAGCCGACGGACGACATCGACGCGGCAGCCCGTTCGGCCGGCGTGCCCCTCAGCGTGGCCGTGCACAGCGCATGGGCCCTGACGCTGGGCGGCATCCTGCAGGGCAGGGACGTGGTGTTCGGTTCCACGGTGTCCGGGCGCGACGCGGATGTGCCCGGCATCGGGGACATGGTGGGCCTGTTCATCAACACGATCCCCGTACGCGCCCGGTGGGAGGGCACCACCACCGCGGGCGACCTGCTCGCCTCCGTACGGGAACACCAGAGCGCGGTGCTGCCGCACCAGCACGTCTCGCTGGCGAGGATCGGCCGGCAGGCCGGCGCCGGTGCCCGGTTCGACACCCTGGTGGTGTTCGACGTCGCGACCGACGTGGACGCTCTGCGGGGACCCGACGACGAACTGGTCATCGCCGACATCGTGAACGAGGGCGCCCCGCACTACCCGTTGACGCTGGTGGTGGAGCGCGCACTCGACGGCCGCCCGCGCTTCAACCTGATCTACGACGGTGAGCTGCTCCGCGCAACGAGCGCCCGGGCCGTCCTGAGCACCTTCACCCGGACCCTCACCGGCCTCCTGACCCGTCCCGACGCCCCGGTCGACGACCTGGCACCCGACGACGCCCGACGCCCCGCGCGGATCACCCCGACGACCCTGGGCGCACTGTTCGACGCCGCAGCGAACCGCGACCCCGCCGCCACCGCCGTCACCCAGTGCGCCCTCGACGGCAGCACCAGGTCACTGACCTACGGCGAACTGGAGGCGGCGAAGAACGAGCTGGCCTCGGCCCTGCGAGCGGCCGGCGTCGGACCGGGCAAGCGCGTGGCCGTCGCCGTCCCCCGTTCCCTGGAGCAGGTCGTCGCCCTCGTCGCGATCGTCTCCGCGGGCGGCGCGTACGTGCCGCTCGACCTGGCGTACCCGGACGAACGACTGGAGTACATCCTCTCCGACGCCGCTCCGCAGGTCGTTCTCGTCGACCGTGAGCAGCGGGACCGCTTCACCGAACTGCTGACCCGTGAGGGCCTGTCGGCCCGCGTGCTCGTCCAGGGGGACGAGCAGCCGCAGGCCCACGAGCTGCCCCACGACACCGCCGCGCCCGCGGCCGGCTGGTACGACCCGGCGTACGTGATCTACACGTCCGGATCGACCGGCAGGCCCAAGGGTGTCGTCGTCCCGCACTCCAGCGTGGTGACACTGCTCGCGAACACCCGGCCCGGCATGGACTTCGGCCCGCAGGACGTGTGGGTCCAGTTCCACTCGTACTCCTTCGACTTCGCGGTCTGGGAGCTGTGGGGCGCGCTGGTGCACGGCGGAGAGCTGCTGGTGCCGGAGTACGCCCTGACCCGCTCCCCGGTCGACTTCCACCGGCTCGTCCAGGAGCGCGGAGTGACCGTGCTCAACCAGACCCCGTCGGCGTTCTACCGGTTCATCGAGGCCGACCGGCACGCCGGCGGGCCGGCCACCGCACTGCGCCGGATCATCTTCGGCGGCGAAGCGCTCGACCCCGTGCGACTGCGCGGCTGGGTCGACCGCCACGGCACCCGTGCGCCCGAGCTGGTCAACATGTACGGCATCACCGAGACCACCGTCCACGTCACCCACCGGGTGCTCACCGACGAGGACTTCGGCGAGGACGTCAGCCCGATCGGCGGTCCGATTCCGGGCCTGGTCACCTACCTGCTCGACGACCGGCTCCGGCCGGTACCGCCGGGCCGTGTCGGCGCCATCTACGTCGCCGGCGACCAGGTGTCCCTCGGCTACCTGGGCAGGCACGGACTCACCGCGGGCCGGTTCGTCGCGAACCCGTTCGCGGGCGACGGCTCCCGTATGTACCACACCGGTGACCTCGCGCTCCGCACGCTCGACGGCGAGCTGGAGTTCGCCGGCCGCGCCGACGACCAGGTGCAGCTCAAGGGATTCCGTATCGAGCTCGGCGAGGTGGAGGCCGCGATCCGGGAACTCGACGGCGTGATCGATGTGGCCGTCACCGTCGCGGACGGCGGCGAGCACCTCGTCGCGCACGTCGTGGGACGGGTGCCCGGCGACCTCACCGGCCTGCTGTCGGCGAAACTTCCCGCGCACATGGTGCCGGGCCGGGTGCTGCCGGTCGACGCCCTCCCGCTGACGGTCAACGGCAAGCTGGACCGCAAGGCCCTGGCCGAGCGTGCCGCACAGGACGACACGCCGGTGGCCGCGGGCGATTCCGTACGCGCCGCACAGGGCGACGCTCCCGCGGTCGCGGGCGACTCCGCACTCGCCGCACTGGTCGGCATCTTCGCCGAGACGCTGCCCGGTTCCGCGGACGTGGACGGTGACACCGACTTCTTCATGGCGGGGGGCGACAGCATCGTCGCCATCACCGTGATCAACCGGGCCAGAGCGCTCGGACTCCCGATCGCGCCACGCGACGTGTTCCTCCTCAAGACACCGCGCGCGCTCGCCGAGCACCTGGAGACACGCACGCCGCAGGCCGCGGTTCCCGAGCCCGCCCGCCGCGAGGACGGCCCGCTGTCACCGACGCCGATCATCCTGCGCCAGCGGGAACTGGGCGGCTCACTCGCCCGGTTCGCCCAGGCCAGGGCGCTGGTGGCGGCCGAGGGCACCGGGTTCGCCGATGCCGAGCGTGCCGCGAACGCTGTCGTGGCCGCGCACCCGGCCCTCCGCCTGCGGCTGCACGTCGAGCACGGCGTGTGGGCCCTGCGCACCGAACCCGCCCGTGAGGTCACCGTGGCCCGCACGGACACGGACGACGCGACGGCCGCGGCGAACGAAGCCGCCGGGCGCCTCGACCCCGAGTCCGGGGAAGTGATCGCGTTCTCCTGGCTCGCGGCGAGCCGGACCCTGGTGGTCACCGTGCACCACATGGCCGTCGACTCGGTGTCCTGGCTCGTCCTGCTGGACGACCTGGCCGCCGCCATGGGCGGGGCCCCGCTCGCACCGCCCACCACGTCCTACGCCGAGTACGCCGAAGCGCTGAACTCCGCGTCCTCCCACGCGACCGACGACCTCGGGCACTGGATCACCACGCTCCAGGCACCGGCGCTGCTGCCCGCGGTCGAGGGCCTGCACAGGACCACCGTCGTGCTCGCCCCCGACGTGAGCGACCGGGTGACGCGGACCGCCCCCTCCGTACTGGGTGTCGGTCTCACCGAGTTGCTGTGCGGCGCGCTGCGGACCGCGCTGACACAGGTCCAGCCCTCGCCCACCGATCTCGCGATCGAACTGGAGCGGCACGGCCGGGTCCCCGCGCTGGAGCACCACGACTACACCCGTACGGTCGGCTGGTTCACCTCCATCGCCCCGGTACGGCTCACGGCGCACACCGACCCCGTCGCGGCGGCGCGCGAACTCGCCGAACGCCAGCCGGACGAGCGCGGCCACGTCGCCTACGGCCGGCTCAGGTACCTCAACCCGCAGACGGCCCCCCTGCTGAACGCCCGCCCGCAGGTGCTGTTCAACTACCTCGGTCGGGGCAGCGAGTCCCAGGCGCTGCACATCACCGGCGGGGACCAGGGCAGCCCGTACGCCGTCGAGGTCAACGCGTGGACCGACGACGCCACCGGAAGCCTGCACGCGGAGTTCACCCTCGCCGACGGCATCCCCGACGAGATCGCCGTGCACTGGCTGGGCGCACTGCAGCGCATCGCCGAGGCCTCCGCGACGGCCGAGCGCACGGCACCGGTCACCCCGCTCCAGAGGGGCCTGTTCTTCCAGGCCCAGATGGCGGGCGACGCCGGACACTACGTCGCGCAGAGCTACTTCACCTTCGACCGGCGCCTGGACACCGACGCACTGGCCGAGGCGATGGCGTACGTGATCGCGCGGCACCCGGTCGTGGGCGCCGGTTTCACCACCGACGACAACGGAAACCCGGTCCAGGTCCTCAAGGCGGGCCGTCGGGTCGATGTCCGCACGGTCCGTCCGGAGACGGACGCGGACGTGGAAGCGCTGCGCATCCGGGACCGTGACACCGGATTCGACCCGGACGAGCCGCCGATGGTCCGGCTGACCGTGGTCCGTCTGCCCGACGGCCGCGACGGTCTGCTGCTCAGCTACCACCTGCTGCTGTGGGACGGCTGGTCCCGCGAGATCCTGCTGCGGGACCTGTTCGACGCCTATCAGGCCGTCCTCGCAGGCGAACCGCTGGACGCGACCCCGGTCACGCCCGGATTCGAGGACTACGCCCGGACACTCGACGCCCGGAACCCCGCCGTATCCGAACGCTTCTGGGCGGAGCACCTGGCCGGCCTCACCGGCCCGACGCTCCTCGCCGGACCGAACCCGCCCCTCACGGACGACCTGCCGCGCGCACTCGTGCACAAGCTGTCCGCAGAACAGTCGGAACTGCTGCGGGAAGCGGCCAGGGCGCACGGCGTCACGCTGAACTCGGTGCTGACCGGCGCGTTCGGCCTCCTGCTGGGCGCGCACACGGGCCGGAGCGACGCCGTGTTCGGCGTGACCGTCTCCGGCCGTGAGGGCGAGGGACTGTCCGACATCGTCGGCGTGCTGCTCAACACCGTGCCCATGTGGACGCGGGCACGGCCGGACGACACGGTCGGTGAGTACCTGTCGGCCGTCCAGGCGGCGAGGGTCGCGGCGATGGAGCACGAGCACCTGGGACTCGGCGAGATCCAGCGGGCCAGCGGGCACGACACTCTGTTCGACAACCTGTTCGTGCTTCAGAACTTCCTGGACATGGACGCGTTCGCAGAGATGAACGCCCGGCACGGCATCACCTCGGTGAAGGCCGACGACTCGACGCACTACCCGTTCACCTGGGTCGTCACGCCCGGCGACCGGCTCACCGTCAAGCTGGAGCACCGCGACGGCGACACCGACAACGCCCGTCGTCTCCTCGACGACTACCTGCGCGTGCTCGAGGACCTGGCCCGTTCCACCGGCCAGGTCGGCGCACTGCCCGGTCCGGGTACCGAGCCCGAGCCCGCCGAGCGCACGGACGTCGGTACGGACACCGTCGTCGACCGGTTCGACCGGGCGGCGGACCGTGACCCGCAGCGGGTCGCCCTCGTCGCACACGGCTCGACCATGACCTTCGCCCAGCTCCGGGACCGCAGCCGTGCACTGGCGGGCGTACTCGCCGGGCGCGGCATCGGCCCGGAGACGGCCGTGGGCCTCGCGGTCCCGCGCTCCCTCGACTCGATCGTGGCACTGTTCGCCGTACTGCGCGTCGGTGCCGCGTACGTACCCCTGGAACTCGACCACCCGGACGAGCGGATCGCCGCGATCGTCGAGGAGGCCGGCCCGAAGGTGATCCTCACCGTGAGCGCCGTGTCGCCCAGGCTGACCGGCGAACTGATCGAACTCGACCATCCCCTGCCCGAGGCCGAACCGTTCGTGACGTTCGCGCCGGACGCCCCGAACCGCCTGCGGCATCCCGCGTACACGATCTTCACCTCCGGATCGACCGGGAAGCCCAAGGGCGTGGTGACCGAGTACGCCGGGCTCACCAACATGCTGATCAACCATCAGCGCCGGATCTTCGAGCCGGTGCTGGCGGAGCACGGGGACAGGGTCTTCCGGATCGCCCACACCGTGTCGTTCGCCTTCGACATGTCGTGGGAGGAACTGCTGTGGCTCGCCGACGGCCACGAGGTGCACATCTGCGACGAGGAACTGCGCCGCGACGCGCCCCGTCTGGTCGAGTACTGCGTCGAGCACGGCATCGACGTCATCAACGTGACCCCGACCTACGCACAGCAGCTGGTGGCCGAGGGACTGCTCGCCGACCCCGAACGCCGGCCCGCGCTGGTGCTGCTGGGCGGAGAGGCCGTCACGCCGAGGCTGTGGCAGACACTCGCCGAGACCGAGGGGACCGTCGGCTACAACCTGTACGGCCCCACCGAGTACACCATCAACACCCTCGGCGTCGGCACCTTCGAATGCCAGGACCCGGTGGTCGGCGTGGCGATCGACAACACCGAGGTGTACGTGCTCGACCCGTGGCTGCGGCCCCTGCCGGACGGAGTCCCCGGTGAGCTGTACGTGTCGGGCATCGGCATCGCGCGTGGCTACCTCGGCCAGCCCGCCCAGACCGCGCACCGGTTCGTCGCCTGCCCGTTCGGCGCACCCGGCGAGCGCATGTACCGCACCGGGGACCTGGTGGTCCGGCGGCCCGACGGGAACCTGATGTACCTGGGGCGCACCGACCAGCAGGTCAAGATCCGCGGGCACCGGGTGGAGCTGGGCGAGGTGGAGGCCGCGTTCGCGGCGCACCCGGCGGTGCGTTTCGCCGCCGCCGTCGCCCAGCCCGCCCCGGAGGTCGACGGAGCGTACCGGCTGGCCGCCTACCTCGTGCTCGGTGACGCGGACCTGGCCGCGGTCGCGGCCGAAGTGGGCGCCGCACTGCCCGACTTCCTGCGCCCGACGCACTACGCCCAGGTCGACAGCATCCCCCTGACGGTGAACGGGAAGGCCGACACCAAGGCGCTCCCGGAGGCCAAGCCCCTGGGTGTGCTGACCACGGCGGGGGAGCGCGGCCCGGAGACCGGGACGGAGACCGTGGTGTGCGAGTTCTTCGCCGAGGCACTGGACCTGGACGATGACGAAGTGAGCGCGGTGAGCGACTTCGTGTCCCTCGGAGGACACTCCATGGTGGCGGTGCGGCTGATCGGGCTGCTCCGCCGGGAGTACGGTCCCGTGATCACGATCCGTGACCTGCTCGAACTGCGAACCCCGGAAGCGATAGCCAGCCACCTTGATGACAACTCCTGACACCCAGCGGCCCCGGCAGGGGGCCGACATCCTTCGGACCGCCCTGCGGCGCAACGTCGGCGCCATGACCCGGGGCACCGTCCTCATGGGCATGTACCAGGCCGGCGAGACCGCGTTCCCCATCGCACTCGGTCTGATCGTCGAACACTCCTTGCAGGAGCGGAGCCTCGGCTCCCTCGGCCTGTCCATCGCCGCGCTGGCCGTGATCATCACGACCGTGTCGCTGTCGTGGCGGTTCGGGATGCGCGTCCTGCAGCAGGCGAACACGACCGAGGCACACCGCTGGCGGGTGCGGGTCGCGGCCTGCGGACTCCAGCCGGTGGCCAGGGACGTCGACCTGAAGTCCGGCGAGGTGCTGACCATCGCCACCGAGGACGCCGACCAGACCGCCGACATCATCGAGGTGGTGCCCCTGCTGATCAGCTCGCTGGTCGCGGTGGTGGTCGCGGCGATCGCGCTGGGCCTGGCCGACATCCGGCTCGGGCTTCTCGTGATCGTGGGAACCGTCGCGATCCTGTCGGTCCTGAGCGTGATGTCCAAGCGGATCGGCGCCAGTACCCAGGAACAGCAGGCCCGGGTGGCGCGGGCGGGGGCGAAGGTCGCCGACCTCATCACCGGCCTGCGCCCGCTGCACGGCTTCGGAGGCAACCACGCCGCGTTCCTGTCCTACCGGAAGGTCAGCACGGAGGCGAAGCGCCAGGCGATCACCGTCGCCAAGGTGAACGGTGCGTACGCCGGCACCGCGCTGGCCCTCAACGCGGTCCTCGCCGCCGCTGTGACCCTGACGTCGGGATGGCTGGCGTTCGAAGGGCAGATCAGCATCGGGGAGCTCGTCATGGCCGTGGGGCTTGCGCAGTTCATCATGGAACCGCTCAAGATGTTCTCGGAGATGCCTAAGTACGTGATGATGGCGCGCGCGTCGGCCGAGCGGATGGCCCTGGTACTGGCCGCACCGCCGGTGACGACGCCGGGTCCGGAGCGCCCGGCCGCGGGCGGTGACCTCGAGATCGACTGCGTCCGGTACGGGGCGCTGCGCAAGCTGAAGTTCCGGGTCTCGGCAGGCGAGTTCGTGGCCATCGCCGCCTACCAGCCGCGCGCGGCGGCCGACTTCGCGTCGATCCTCGCCGTGAACGTCCCGCCCCACGCGTACGAGGGAGCCGTACGGGTCAGCGGGCACGAGATCGCGGACCTGTCGGTCGAGGCGGTCCGTGAGCACATGCTGGTGAACCCGTACGACGGGGAGATCTTCGCGGGCACCCTCCGTACGAACATCGACCCGTCGGGCACCAGCCCGATGGTCCCCGAGGCGGTCGAGGCGTCCATGCTGACCGATGTGGTCGCCCTCCACCGCGAAGGACTCGACCACGGCGTCCGCGACCGCGGCGCGAACCTCTCCGGCGGGCAACGCCAACGGCTGTCCCTGGCCCGCGCCCTGGCCGCGGACTCCGACATCCTGGTTCTGCACGATCCGACGACAGCCGTCGACGCGGTCACCGAACAGCTCATCGCACGGAACATCGCGAAGATGCGCCGGGGCCGCACCACCGTCGTGTTCACCAGCAGCCCGGCGCTCCTGGACGCCGCCGACCGCGTCCTCGTCCTGGACGACGGGGTCGTCACCGCCGAGGACACCCATCGCAACCTGCTCGCCACGGACGAGGACTACTGCCTGGCCGTGGCGCGTTGAGCGGCCGGGTCTCCCGTACGGACGGGAGACCCGGGCCGCACGGGTCCCGCGCGTCGTCCGGCGGGAACCCCGCCGCCGAGGAACTGGGTATCCGGCGGGCCGCCGATTGAGCACCGGTACTCAGGTCCGCGGGATGCCTCCGGACCACGATGGAGATCACCATCGTCCGAGTCCGGGAGGACCCGCTCATGCTCAGTCGCCTCGCCGGCGTCCTGGTGCCTGCCGTCGGCAGACTGACGGTCACCACCGACAGCGACGCCCGCTTCGCCCCGGGCAGCATCATCGCCGCCAACCACAGCTCCCTGGCCGACCCGGCCGTGGTCCTCGCCGCTCTGCGCCGTGTCGGCGTCGAGCCGGTCGTCCTGGCGGCGGCCGGCCTCTGGCGCATCCCCACGCTCGGCCGTGCGCTGGCCCGCGAGGGGCACATCCCCGTCCACCGGCACGACGCCCGCGCCGCCGACGCCCTCGAAGGTGCCGCCGAGGCGCTCGGCCGGGGACGTCTCGTCCTGATCTACGGCGAGGGCGGCATCCCGAGCCGCGAGGACGCGGGAGAAGCGGCCCCGGAAGCCTTCCGCAGCGGGCTGGCCCGGCTCGTCCACCGGACAGGAGCCCCCGTGATCCCCCTGGGACAGGCCGGGTCCCGCCGAATCGTGTCGGGAAGCCGGCTCAAGCAGCTCGCGGGCCTGGGCACCGCGCCGCTGCGCAGGCCGGGTCTCCACGTCCACATCGGGGCGCCGGTCATGCTGGCGGGCGACCTGCCGAACCGCACCGCACATGCCCGTGCGGCGGTGACCGACGCGTGGCGGGAGGCCGCCGAACGTCTCGGCGAACCGGTCGTCCTGGCCGTGTGAGAACTAGGCGAGCGCCCAGGCGACATCTCTGAGCAGTGCGTGCCGCCAGCCCGCCCGGTCGTGCCCGGACGGCGACCGGGAAATCCGTACGGTCGCACCGGCCTGTCCGGCCAGGGTCTCGGCGAGCTCGCAGTGGGGCAGCATCCGCGTCTCGTGTTCCCCGACGTCGAACGCGACCCGCAGACCGGACAGGTCGGGGCGCTCCCGCAGGCGTGCCGCGATGGCACCGCCCTTGGGGCCACCGAACGGGTCCGGCAGGTCCAAGGCGTCGGGTGTCCACCAGAACGACGCCGACTGGCAGGCGACGCGGGACACCAGCTCCGGGAACTCCAGTGCCGCGTACATCGCGCTCAGTCCGCCGAGGCTCTGCCCGGCGACCACGAGCCGGTCCAGGTCGGCGGGCACGCCGGACTCCGCCACCAGCGGCAGCAGTTCGTCGCGGACCGCCTCCCACAGTTCGGGCCTGCACCCGAACTCGGCCCTCCTGTCCTTGGCCGGCAGGAACACGAGGGTGACGGGAGGCATGTCACCACTGGCGACGGCCGCGTCGAACGCGGTCATGGCCGGGTGCAGATACAGCCAGTCGTCCCCGTCGAGGAGCAGGACCACCGGTCCGCCGCCGCCCACCGGGTGGACCCGCACGGTGCGCCGCCCGCCGAGCCGTTCGCTCGCCCAGCGGAGCCGGGTGCGGGGGACGGGCAGGACGTCGTCAGAGCCGATCAGGGGCCAGTGAGGCTGGGCCGGGGCGTCCGGGGTCGCGACGACGGAACGGTCGCCGCCGGCACCGACCGGGTTGAACGGGTCGGCGTACGCCGCGTCGTCGGCCAGGAACTGGTAGGTCACCCGCAGCCGCGCGGGCATAGGAACCTCGGCGTACCAGCAGTCCGTGTCGCCCCATCGGCTCAGGGGTGTCGAGTCCGACCAGCTCTCGAAGCCGATGCTCGCCCGGGTCCCGCGCCAGAGGAACAAGGTCACCCAGCCGCCGTCGCCGGCGGGGACCGACGCGGGTGTCCGCGCCGCCGCCCAGAACTCGTCGCTGCCGGGCCTGCCGGGCAGTCCGTACGCGGCGAAGGTGTCCTCCGCAGGGACCCGTTCGATCACCGGGCGCATGAACGTCTCCTTGTGAGAGGGATATTGAAAGGCTAAGCTCGACTCGATTAGGTGAGCCTAACCTAATAGTGACCTCCCCTTCCATTCCCGATCCACCTCCTGCACGGGCTGGTGATCGCGTTGCGGGAGCACCACACGCGGACCTGGTTCACACTCTCGACGCGGCTGCCACAGGCCCGTCGGCCCCGAGGAGGCAATGACACATGAGCACCAACCCCTTTGACGACCCCGAAGGCCGCTTCCTGGTCCTGGTGAACGACGAGGGCCAGCACTCGCTCTGGCCGTCCTTCGCCGAGGTGCCCGGAGGGTGGACGATGGCCTTCGAGGAGAACACCCGTGAGGCGTGCCTGGAGTTCATCGAGGGCCACTGGACGGACCTGCGGCCCAAGTCCCTCGCGGCGTCCATGGAGGCCTGACCACTTCCGGCGCGGAGCTGCCGGGCCGTCCGTCCGCGGTGGGCGGACAGCCACGGCGGCCCGGGATTTGAACTCGTAACTAAGGTAAGGCTAACCTAATCTCGCTTGGTTCGTCGGAGTCGTACGGCGACGAGCCGTTCTTCGAAACGGAACCGAGGAAGGGAAAGCCTTGATCACGGCTACGCCGCGTCCCGCCCCCCTGTCGCCTGCGCTCCTCGCGCCGACGCCCTCCGTGCGTTCGGCCCGTGCGGGGGACGCTGCCGCACTCGCCGGACTGTCCCGGCCCTTCATGCGCTCGGGGGCACTGCGGGAGCGTCCCGCCTCGCTCTACGCCACCCGTGCGACCGACTTCTTCGTGTCGGAGGCCGCAGGCCGCCTCGACGGCTGCGTGGGCCTGCGCGTGCACCCTGCCGAGCCGGGGGAGTGCCGCGGATCCACGGGCGTTCTGTACAACTTCTGCGTGGCCGCGCACAGTCAGGGGCAGGGAGTGGGCGCCGCGCTCCTGCGTGCGGTGCTGGCCATGGCGCGCGCCCAGTCGCTCGGTTCCCTGTTCACGGCGACGACCGGCGACGGGGCTCTGTTCCTCCGCTACGGCTTCGCGCCCTCGACGGCGGGCCCGGCGCCCCGGTCCTGGGCTGAGTCCCTGGATCCCCGGCGCAACGCAAGGATCCTCGCCAGGGCCCTGTGACCGTCGGCACGTCCGCGTCCGGCGGTTTCCGCCGCCGGACCTCACCGCGCGATGGCGCCGGTGAAGTCCTTTCGCGCATGCTCGCATTCGGCACGGGTGGTGTTGATCCCGCCCCCGGCTCGGCTTCAGGGACGGGCGCCTGCGGTCAGCCGGTCTGTTCGTCGTGGTCCGGGCTGTCGTCAGGGACCACGGTGGTGCCGGGGCCGTTCTCGCCGAGCACGCCACGCAGCACCGCGTGCGGAACGCGGCCGTCGAGCACATGAGCCGTGCGCACGCCGCCGCGCACGGCCTGAAGGCAGCCCTCCATCTTCGGCAGCATGCCGCTCGCCAGCCCCGGCAGCATCTTGTCGAGTGCGTCGGCTGTCAGACGTTCGATCACCTCGGTGCTGTACGGCCAGTTCGCGTACAGTCCCTCCACGTCGGTGAGGACCACCAGCCGTTCGGCTCCGAGGGCAACGGCCAGGGCCGACGCCGCGAGATCGGCGTTGACGTTGTAGACCTGCCCGTCCTCACCGCGGGCCACGGGGGAGACCACCGGGATGTGCCCCTGGTCGAGGAGCGCCCGCACCATGCCCGGGTTCACGTCCACGACGTCGCCGACGAGACCGATGTCCACCGGCCGGCCGTCCACCCAGGCGGGCCGGCGCACGGCCGTCATCGTGTGCGCGTCCTCGCCCGTCATGCCCACGGCGTACGGCCCGTGGTCGTTGATGTGCCCGACCAGTTCCCGCTGGACCCGGCCGGTCAGCACCATGCGGACCACCTCCATGGTCTCCGGCGTGGTCACCCGCAGGCCCGCCTCGAAGCGGGTCTCCAGGCCAAGTCGGTCGAGCATCGAGCTGATCTGCGGCCCGCCGCCGTGCACGACGACCGGGCGCAGGCCCGCACGCCACAACTCCACGACGTCCTGGGCGAATGTCCGCTGCAGGCTCGCGTCGACCATGGCGTTGCCGCCGAACTTGATGACGACGGCGGTGCCCCGCCGTTCCGGCCGGAGAAGCAGCCCACCGGACTGGTCCGCGTCCGCGCGGTCCGTGACGACCGGTCTCATCGCTGCTCCTGCTTTCTTGAATTCACGAGTGGTCACGCGTTCTTCGGCTCCCGGTGCGGGAGAAGATCACGCAGTAGACGGTCCGTCGTGCAGACCACGCCGCTGTCCGCGGCCCAGTCGAGGGCCCTGGCATGCTGCTCGGCGGAGAAGTCGGCCACCGCGTCGGCGACGACGAACGGCTGGATGTCGTTCATGAAGGCGTCCGTGGCCGTCAGCAGGACGCCACGGTGTGCGTGCAGCCCGCAGACGATGAGCTGGTCGCGGGCCTGTGCACGCAGCAGTCTGCCGAGATGGCTGCGCAGGAAGGCGTTGGGGCGCACGTTGGCCAGCAGATGCTCGCCGGCGCGAGGTGCGAGGGGCGCGACGACTGCGGCGGCCTCCGGTTCGCCCCCGATGCCGGGGCCCCACAGTTCGCCGACGAGCCCACGTTGTCCCGGCAGTTGTCCGGCCGGTTCGGCGGTGAAGACGACCGGTATGCCCAGCCTCCCCGCGAGTTCCCGGAGTGCCGCGATGTTGTCCACGAGCTCCACCACGGGGGAACGCCCTGCCGGGAACATGTCGACGAAGTGGTTCTGCATGGTGTGGACCAGCAGTGCGGCCCGTGCGGGATCGATTCGCCACGCGGCACGCGAGCGGGGAAGGGCGGTGGCGGCCGGCATCGGGTAGGAGTCGACGTCGGGCAGGCCCATGGGCGTTTCCCCTCCCTGATGACGCGTGCACGACTGCGTGCGAACTCCGTAGCTCCTTAGATTAGCCTAACCTAACTTTCGGTGGGCTGGTTCAGGTTGTCCGGCGTCGAGGGCCGGGAGGCAGGTGCTTCCGCACCCGGCTTCCGGCCCTCGACTCACATCAGGACTGCGGCAGTTCGGCCCGCACCGTGCGGGCGGCCGCGACCAGGTTCTCCAGCGACGCACGGGTCTCGGGCCAGCCGCGGGTCTTCAGGCCGCAGTCGGGATTGACCCACAGACGCTCCGCCGGGATGGCTTCGAGCCCCTTGCGCAGGAGGGCGGCTGCCTCCTCGGCACTCGGCACCCGAGGGGAGTGGATGTCGTAGATGCCCGGCCCGGCCTCGCGCGGGTAGCCGTGAGCGGCCAGCTCGCGGGCCACCTGCATATGGGAGCGGGCGGCCTCCAGGCTGATGACGTCGGCGTCGAGATCATCGATCGCCTGGACGATGTCGCCGAACTCCGCGTAGCACATGTGGGTGTGGATCTGGGTGTCCGGGCGTACGCCCCCGGTGGTGAGACGGAAGGACTCGGTGGCCCACTCCAGGTAGGCGCGACGGTCGGCGGCGCGCAGGGGAAGGGTCTCGCGCAGGGCGGGTTCGTCCACCTGGATGACCGAAGTGCCCGCCGATTCGAGGTCGTTCACCTCGTCGCGCAGGGCGAGCGCAACCTGGCGCGCAGTGTCGCCGAGCGGCTGGTCGTCCCGGACGAAGGACCAGGCGAGCATGGTCACCGGCCCGGTCAGCATGCCCTTGACCGGACGGTCGGTGAGCGAGTTGGCGTACGAGGTCCAGCGCACCGTCATCGGATGCGGCCGGGAGATGTCGCCCGCCAGCACCGGCGGGCGGACGTAGCGGGTTCCGTAGGACTGGACCCAGCCCTGCTGGGTGGCGAGGTAGCCGGTGAGCTGCTCGGCGAAGTACTGCACCATGTCGTTGCGTTCGGGCTCGCCGTGCACGAGGACGTCGATGCCCGCCTTCTCCTGGAAGGAGAGGACGTCGCGGATCTCGCTCTCGATGCGCTGCTCGTAAGCGGCGGAGTCGATACGGCCGGACCGCAGATCGGCGCGGGCCGTGCGCAGTTCGGCGGTCTGCGGGAAGGAGCCGATCGTCGTGGTGGGCAGCAGAGGCAGGCCGAGGTGGGCGCGCTGCGCGGCTGCCCGCTCCTCGTAGGGCTGGGAGCGGCGGCCGTCCGTGTCGGTGACGGCCGCGGCCCTGGCCCGTACGGCAGGGTCGCGGGTGATCGGGGAGTTCGCCCGCGAGGCGAGGTCGGCCCGGTTGGCCGCGAGCTCCGCGGCGATGGCGCCGGTGCCCTGGGAGAGGCCCTTGGACAGGGTGACGATCTCCGTCGTCTTCTGCCGGGCGAAGGCGAGCCAGCGCAGGATCTGCGGGTCGATGTCCCGCTCGGCCGCCGCGTCCACCGGAACGTGCAGGAGGGAGCAGGAGGCGGCCACATCGACCCGGCCGGCGAGACCCAGGAGCGTACCCAGGGTGGACAGCGACCGCTCGAGGTCGTTGATCCAGATGTTGCGCCCGTCGACCACTCCGGCGATGAGCCGCTTGCCGGGGAGCCCGCCCACCGAGGCCAGCGCGTCGAGGTTCGCGGCGGCGGCGCCGGTGAAGTCGAGGGCGAGGCCCTCGACCGGGGCCTTCGCCAGCACGGGGAGGGCGTCGCCGAGCCGGTCGAAGTAGGAGGCGACGAGCACCTTGGGGCGGTCGGCGAGACCGCCGAGTTCACGGTAGGCGCGGGCAGCGGCGTCGAGTTCGGCCGGCGTGCGGTCCTGGACCAGGGCGGGCTCGTCGAGCTGCACCCACTGGGCACCGGCGGCGCGGAGGTCGGCGAGCACCTCGGCGTAGACCGGCAGCAGCCGGTCCAGGAGAGTCAGCGGTCGGAAGTCCGCGGCCACCCCGGGAGCGGGTTTGGCCAGCAGGAGGTAGGTGACCGGACCGACCAGCACAGGGCGGGCGGCGAGACCCAGCGCGAGGGCCTCCTTGAGCTCGGTGACCTGCTTGGTGGAGTCGGTGGTGAAGACGGTGTCCGGTCCGAGCTCCGGTACGAGGTAGTGGTAGTTGGTGTCGAACCACTTGGTCATCTCGAGCGGCGCGACATCCTGAGTGCCGCGGGCCATCGCGAAGTAGACGTCCATGGGGCATCCCCTGCTCGAGCGAAGCCGAGAGCTCGGGGAAGCGTCGGATCCGACGGCCGCACGGTGCCGCGGGGGGACAGCGCCGACCATGACGCTCGTGTCCAGGACGTGGTCGTAGTACGAGAAGTCGCCGGTCGGCACTTCGTGGACGCCGGCCCCGGCCAGCTGCCGCCAGGTGGAGCGGCGCAGGTCCGCCGCGGTCCGGCGGAGGGCGTCGGCGGTGACGCGGCCCTTCCAGTAACCCTCGACGGCCTTCTTCAGCTCCCGGTCCGGGCCCTGGCGGGGGTAGCCGTACACGGTGGCGTGCGCCGCCGATGCCGCTGCTGCGGACTTCGTTGTCACGGAAATCTCCTTCGCGAGACGACTCCTGAGATCCCGGGACGGGACACGGACGCGAAGGGAGGACGAACCGGACGGATCCTGGGCACGCCACGGCGTGAGGTTCCGTCCGGTATGTACGCCGACCCGCCCACGAGGTCACCGGGATATCCGCACGTGGTAGGTCACGTACGGGCAACTGGCAGGTCTTCGGACTCGCGGGCGCATCTGCCGGGGCAGATTCCTACTGGCCGTCGCTTCCCGGACTCCATTCGGAATCCAGTGCGTATGACGGAGGTCGTTCCCACTCACCGCTGCGGGGCAGTCCCGGATTCCCACCGGGTTCCCTCTTGCGACGCGCCTGCCTGGCGGACAGGGCGAACCAGTTGCACGGGCAAGGCTAGAGGGCGAGCCGCCCCTCGGCCGCCATTGTTCACACTCCGGAACGTGACGTGAGCCACCGGGATCCGTTCGGCGAGCCGTCGCCCTGGGCGCAGCAGGCGGATCCGGGCCCGGCCCCGGGCGGCTGACGGCACGCTCGTCCGGCCGGCATCCGGCCGACCGGATCGGCGCTACCCGGTGCGTCGCTCGTGGCGTGAACGTGCGAGTCGATAGGCGGCGTGGAGCAGCTCGCGGGTCGCCGTGCCGGTCCGGGGGCCCGGGTTCACCACCGCGAGCCAGCCGGCGGAGCCGTAGACGGGATGTGCGATCACGGTATCGGTGACGCCGGGGTCGTCGTCGACGCCTGGTTCGCGCGGCGCGTGGCCGGTCCGGGCGACGAAGGCTTCCTTCCCCGCCGCGATATTGACGCGGAAGGTGTCCGGGCGGTCCAGGCGCGAACTCGCGTCGCCCGGATAGTTCTTCGTCACGATCGTCGCGAACGGCTGGGTCGCTCCCGGCGCGACACCGCCAGGAGAGTAGTAGAAGAACGTGTCTCCCCAGCTGATCTCCGGTGAGCCGTCGTCGGGGCCCGGACTGATGGCCAGGACCCCGTCGAGGTTTCCCAGAAAGCCGATGATCTCGTCGATGTTCATGTCTTCAAGCGTTTCATTAATGTGCTCGTGGAGACTTTGAGGCGAACGACGGTCGGAAGGCAGGAGCACTGCTGGTGGGAACTCTCAAATCGCCGGTCATGCGCACCGTCGATGTCGCGCGTCGTGCCGGATGCTCGGTTCAGCAGGTGCGCAATCTCGAGCGCGACGGTGTCCTGCCGCCCGCGACGCGCACCACCGCGGGTTACCGGATCTACGAAGAGGTCCACCTGCACTCCGCGCTGGCCTACCGGGCCCTCGCCGTCGGCACAGGCCCGGTCGAGGCCAAGCGAATCGTTCGCGCCCTGCACCGGTGCCCGATCTCGGAGGTACTCGCACTCCTCGACGCGGCACACGCGCGACTCGACCGGGAACGGGCGCAACTCAGGCTCGCCAGGGAGGCCGCGGAAGCGATCTCTGCCGAGCCCGTCGAAGACGTGCGCCCTTCGGACTCCATGAATGTCTCCGAACTGGCCGCCGCGCTCGGAGTGCGCCCTTCGGCATTGCGGCACTGGGACGCCGAGGGGCTCGTCGTCCCGGACCGGGTGCCCCCGCGAGGAACCCGACGGTACTCGCCGGCCCAGGCCCGGGACGCCCGGATCGTCCACCAGCTCCGCAGTGCCGGGTACCGCATCGGGCCGCTCCGGAACCTGATGCCCGGGCTGAGGCGCGGAGACCGGTCGCAAGACGTCCGAGCCGGGCTGGCGGCCCGGGACGCGAGCATCACGCTTCGCTCCCGCGCCCTTCTCGACGCTGCCGCCGCACTCGGCGCCGTCCTCGGTGCCGCACACCGGACATCCGGTCCCGGCCTCTGAACCAGGGGGCGGGACCGGCAGGCACTGACAGGCGCACCGCGGGGCCGGCCGTTCGTTCTTCCCGCGTCAGGTTCTGGTCAGGCAGAAGGGATGCCCGGCCGGGTCGGTGAGGACCCGCCACCTGTCCCCGCCCGGCTGGTGCTCCGGCTTGGTCGCGCCCAACTCCAGCAGCAGGGACTCCGCCTCGTCCAGGTCCTCGACCGTGAAGTCGAGGTGGCTCTGTTGCGGCACTGCCTGGCCGGGCCAGCGCGGAGCGCGGTAGCCGTCGACCCGCTGGAAGCCGATGACGAGTCCGTCCGCACGGGTGACGCCGGCGAAGTCGGCATCGGATTTCGGGTGGAGCTCGAACCCGGTGGCCTCCCGGTAGAAGGCGGCCATCACCTCGGGATCGGCGCAGTCGAGTGTGATCGCCGTCAGCTTCATCTGCGGGGGCATGGCAACTCCGTGACAGCCGGGAGGGCGTGGACTCGAACTCGTCGGGTGTCACACGGTATTGATCAGGCCCACGCCGCGCGAACCGATTTCTGCCGCCCGCAGGGCGCCCGGCCGGGTCCCGCATTGCGGTCCCCGGCCAGGCACCCTCAGGCCACGGGTGCCGGTGGGTGATCACCTCGATCGCGCGTCCGGGGGGATCCATCGGATCGCCCGTCTCCGCGTGGCCCGTCGGAAGACGTACACAGCGCCCCGCTCACCAGGTCTTCCCGGCCTGTTCCCGTGTCGTGCGGTTGATCCGGTTGAAGAAGTTGGTCATCGCGATGCTCAGGACGATCGCCGACAACTGCTTCTCGTCGAAGTGGGCGGCGGCGGCATCCCAGATCTCGTCGGTCACGCCCGGTGCGCCGTCCTGGATCCGGGTGGCGGCCTCGGCCAGCGCGAGCGCCGCCCGCTCCTCCTCCGTGAAGAAGGGCGTCTCCCGCCATGTGACCACGTTGTGCAGCCGCTCCTCCGTCTCACCCTGCTTCTTCGCCGAGTCGACACCGGCGAACACGCACGGGCTGCAGCCGTTGACCTGGCTGGTCCGCAGATGGACCAGCTCGAGCACGAGCGGGTCGACGCCACCGGTGTGAACCGCCTTGCTGAGGTGCTGGATCGCTGTGATCACATCGGGATTCGCCGGGCTCTTGATGCGTGCTTCCATCTGTCCTGCTCCTTCGTCGGTTACCCGAGCCCGTCCGGGCCCGTCATCACCTACGACGGAGCAGCTCCGAGGAAGGTAACCACATGCCCGAGATCAGCCCCACCGACCCGCTGGCCGAGGCGTTCGAGGCCCAGCGCGACCGGCTCCGCGCGGTCGCCCACCGGATGCTCGGATCGCACGCCGACGCCGAGGACGTGGTCCAGGACGCCTGGCTCCGGCTCTCCCGCCAGGACACGGCAGGCATCCACAACCTCGCCGGCTGGCTGACCACGGTCGTCGGCAGGCTCAGCCTCGACGTCCTGCGCTCGCGACGGGCCCGCCCCGAGGCGTCCTACGACGACCGGCTGCCCGAGCTGGTCGTCGCGGTCGACGACGGCCCGGCGCCGGAGGACGACGTGGAGCTCGCCGACTCGGTGGGGACCGCGCTCCTCGTCGTCCTCGATTCACTCCGGCCGAGCGAGCGGCTCGCGTTCGTCCTGCACGACCTGTTCGCGGTGCCGTTCGACGAGATCGGCCAGATCCTCGGCAAGTCCACGGATGCCGCCAAGATGCTCGCCAGCCGCGCCCGCAGGAAGGTACAGATGACGGAGAGGCCGAAGGCCGTCGGCCGGGAGCAGCGAGAGGTGGTCCAGGCCTTCCTGGCGGCTGCTCGCGGCGGCGACTTCGAGGGGCTGCTGCGCGTGCTCGACCCCGAGGTGAGGCTGACCGTCGACACTCCTGACGGTGCGGTCGTCGTTCTCGGCGCCACCCAGGTAGCCGCCGGGGCGCGGCTGTCCGCAGCAGCAGCGGGCCGGGGTCGCGAGGTGCTCGTCAGCGGGCTTCCCGGGGTGGTGTCCTGGCGCGAGGACGGCACACGCCTCTCGGTCATGGCGTTCACCGTCGTCGACGGCCGGATCACCGCGATCGCGGTCGTGACCGATCCGGCCAGGCTTGCGTCGATGGACCTGCCGGATCAGGAGTGAGTTCCCTGCCGGTTGCGTGCACCGGAGTGGTTGAAGGGCGGCAGGCGACGGCAGCTCCCATCGGGCTGGAAAGCGCCCGCCGCTTTCCAGGCGCTCCGCGGCTGATTTCCGCCGCGAGGGAATGTCACGCGGGAGGCGAACGGAGCGCAGGGGAGCCGTCATCGTAGAAGGCCTTCACCTCCTCCGAGTCAATCGGACAGGCGCAGCCCCTGTTGCAGCTGAGTCCGTTGAGGATGTGTCCCACCCACCTGACCAGGCGACATTACACAGCGTCAGAATTCAGAGCCATTGCTGCTGAATGCACGTCCGGGCGCTGACACGGCGGTGCCGGAACAGGTAACGTCGGTCGCCAGCGAGTGGACGTGGCCGGTCTCGAACGGTGGGGAGATGGTGATGCGAGCGGGTTCATCGTCACGCTCGGAATGTCGATGTCCCTGACTCAAATGTGCGGTCCATCGGCGGAATGATCCGGTTCCGCTGTCGGCCGTCCTCCTCGCATCGGGCCCTTTGTCCCTTCCTGGTTGAAAGATCACCGACGTCGTGACGAGTTGCGTCTCGGTGAGACAGGTATGCCCTCTCGGGCTCCGACCCCCCTGTTTCTACTTCTGATTCGCATCGATTCCGATCGGCTGCGCTCGTGATCAGGTGTGCCCGGGATCACGAATGTGCACGCAGTCGTTACTGGTTTCTCCGTTGAAAAGTGCGTGCGCTACCAAGTACGAGCAAATCGAGGAGCCTGACATGGCGAACATCGTAGATGCGGTACTCGAGCACGAAGCGGATGATCGCCCCGCCATCATCGGGGAGACGCGTACGACCTCGTACCGGGATCTGGTCGACCTGGCGCGGCGCCTCACGGGAGGGCTGCGGCAGCGATTCCGAAACGATGAGGACGTCTGTCTGGTCGTTTCCCACCCGGGCCTCGAGGAGTCGCTGGCGCTCACGTTGGCGGGTTGGTCACTGGGGCACCGGGTTGCGGTTCTTCCTCCCTATCTCACGTCACGGGAGCTGGAGTACGCCCTGGATCAGTGCAGTCCGGTGGTGACCGTGTCGGATCAGACACCGGATTCGGCGGGCTCGGTCGCGTTCCGTACCCTGCTCGATGCCCCGGCGAGCGACCTGGGCTCTTCGGCCTCGGACGCCTGGCTGGAGACGTTCACGAGCGGGACGACCGGGCATTCCAAGTGCGTCGACCGCAGGGTCAGCCGCCTCAGCGACGATATCGAGCAACTGGCGTCGGCCATGGGGCTGAACGCCGACGACAAAGTCACGGCCATGACCACCGCGCTGTCCACCACGTCGGTGCTTCCGGCGCTCCTGGCCGGGTCGACCGTGGTCACCATTCCCTTGCAGACCGCCCGCCAGTTCTGGAAAGCGATCAGCGACACGTCGATCACAGTGATCTCCGGAACTCCGTACGCGTACGAGTTCGCCGGCCGGAAGAAGCCCGAACCGGGGCAGCTGAAGAACGTCCGGACGGCGCTGACCACGTCTGCCCGTCTCCGCCCGGACACAGCGCGCCGCTTCATGGAGGACACGGGGGTGAGTATCCGGAACATCATGTGCAGCAGCGAGTCCGGACACATCGCCTACAACAGCTCCACGGACGTAGAACTGCTTGCCACGTCCGTGGGCAGGACACTTCCTGGAGTGACCGTCGAAGTACGTGACGACGCCGGAAAGGTGCTGCCCGTGGGGCAGTCGGGCCGAATCTGCATCAAGAGTCCCTACACCGCAACGGGATACAGGAACGATCCGGATTCCACCGCGGCAGTATTCCAGGGGGACTGGGTGGTCAGTACGGATGTCGGATATCTGGACGCGCAGGGATTCCTCTATCTGACCGGCCGCGACGACCACAAAATCCATTTCGGGGCCGCGAAACTTGATCCGCAGGAGCTCGAGGACATCCTGCTGAGCCATCCCGCGGTCGATGACGCGCTCGTCGTGGGTGAGGCGCACGTCCGGCTCGGACAGATCCCGGTCGCGCAGGTGGTCACCTCCCGGGAAACGGAGGCTACGGAGCTGCTGGCCTATTGCCGTGAGCAGATCAGCGCCACCAAAGTCCCGCAGCGCATCGAGTTCGTCGACAAGATCACAAAGGACTTCAAGGGGCAGCCGGTCCGGCCCAAGTACGTCCGGTTCGACTGACCGAAGCACTCGCGCGAGCGCCCAGGGCCGACGCGCCGGCGAGCGGAAGAAATTCCACCTCAGGTGGACCGTGTGTGTACGAGATTGGAGTGCTCGACCATGTCGACAACACCCGTGGAGCAGCTCGCCGTTCGCGAGCGGGTCCTGGCCGTACTCGAGCGGATCCTCGGATATCGGCTCGATCCAGCAACTGAGCACCTCACCGATCTTGACTCTCTCCAAGTGCTGGAGCTGCTCGTCTCGTTGGAGGAGGAGTTCGACATCGATTCCGACCGGATCATCGAGTCCCAGCCGGACTGGTGGGCTTCCCTCGGCACACTCGTCGCCTCCATCAGCGCACTCAAGGCAGAGACCCAACCCGAGGAATCGAAGCAGGGATAGGCAGCCTCATGGCCGTCAAGACAGAGACGCTCCTGGACCTGGTGCGTTCCAGCGGTGGCACCGTCGTGGTCGACGGCCGCGCGTGGCGATCCGCCGACATCATCGCCGGGGCGAGCAGGTCGGCCGGCGGTTTCCGGTCCCGCAACGTGCAGCAGGGCGACGGAGTGCTGCTGGTGGACGACAGCGCCGGCATCGACCTCCTGGCAGCACTGCTGGGAGCCTGGTGGGTCGGTGCCCGGGCAGTCGTCGTGCCCGGAACGGATGACACCGCCCGAACGGAGTCGATCAGGGAACAGACAGGTGCGGGGCTGATCGTTCGGAGAGAGGGGCCACCGGCGCGCGATGCGGTCACCTTCGCCGACCTCCTGGCCGGTGACCCCGCGAAGGACGGGAGCGAGGTCTGCGTGCCGGAGGACTTCGCGCTGGACGTGGCGTCCTCCGGCACCACAGGCCGGCCGAAGTGCGTGAGCTACACGCACGCCGCGCTGGGCTCCAATGTCCGCGCGTACGCGGCCCGGTTGGGGCTCACCGGGCGCGATGTCCTCTACTCCCCGCTTCCGTTGTCCCTTGCCGGGGTGCTCGGAATGGTCCTCCTGCCGGGCCTGGTGGCCGGGGCGACGACCCACATCGGCCGCCTCGAGGGTGCCGGGCTCGCACGTGCACAGACACAGTTGCGCGCGGCGAAACCCACGCTGCTCTACGGGGTGCCTTACGTCTTCGACTTCCTGGCGCGGCAGCGGGCGGAGCGACCCGGTGACCAGCTGAGGTGGGCGATCTGCAGCTCGGCCCCCCTCCCGGAGAACACCTTCGACCGCGTGTGGGACTCCCTGGGCGTACCGCCGCGCAGCTCGTACTGTCTGGCCGAGGCAGCCACCGTCACGCTCAACACGTCCAGCGACCCCGACAACCTGCGGCGCTCGGTCGGCGAGCCCCTGGAAGGCGTCGAGATCTCGGTGGAGCCGACAGGCGCGGAGCACAGGGCGGGCCGGCTGGCCATCGGCGGCACGAGCTGCGGAGCAGGCTATCGACGCCAGGGAGTGATCGAGCCCTTCGCCGGTGGGCGAGTCCTCACGAACGACCTCGGGTTCCTGGAGGGCGGCTCCCTGACGGTCACCGGCAGGGTCGACGAAGTGATCCAGGTGGCCGGACAGAACGTGGATCTCGCCCATGTGCGGCGGGTCGTGAGCCGGTGCCCCGGCCTCGGCGACTTCGATGTCGCGATCGACCGGCACGAGAACCTCGGCCCGGTTCCCATTCTGCTCGCCGAAGCGAAAACCCTGACTGTCTCACCGCGCGAGGTGATTGCTTTCTGCCGGGGCGAATTGAGAGACATCGAGGTGCCGCGGGAGGTGCGGGTGGTGGAGAGGATTCCGCGAACGCCCACCGGAAAAGTGCGGTTGGCCGGGCCGAGTGCGCCATGAGTTCGGACCGGGGAGGAGCCGAAACGACGCAGAGGAAGAAATCAGCACCAGCGCCGCGGTCGGACGATTTTCTCGAGACGGTTCTTCAGGGAAGAAGGATGTAAGCATGACACGCCACATGCCCAGTGCCCCGGTGACATGCTCGTGGGATCCAGGACCGCGCTTCGAAGTGGGCCTCCGGAGCCCGCTGGCGAAGGACGAGTGGGTGTGGCGGACTCTTCCACCAGGGCACCCCGCCCTCGTCGGACGTCCGACCGTGCTCCGCCGCAGCGATCCCGGAGACGCCCTCGCGGTGATCGCCGAGAAGTACGGCCAGCCGAAATCGTATTGCGTACTGGGAGGAAGTGTCGCCTCGGTCAGCAACTGGGAGGGCGTCACCTTTACGGAACAGTATCGAGCGGTGACCAGCGGTGCCGGTGTATTCCCCTGCGGGGGAATGTACTACCTGTCCGTCGTCGGCCCCCACGCGTCGGACGTCCTCGATCTGCTCACGCCCCGCCGGATCGACGACCTCGCGATAGGGCAGGCGGCATTTGCGATCTTCACGACACCGGAGGGGACGGTCGACACCGAAGGTGTCGTCCTGCGAGACGGCGAGCAGTCGTTCCTGGTCTCGATCGGCGGCGAGGCGTGTCCGCCGAAGTGGCTGCACGACGCCATGGACACGTATCCCGATACCCACGCCCACGAAACGAACATGAGCTCCTTCAACATCAAGGGCCCGAACCGGACGAAGGCGATGGCAGGGCTGCTCCAGGACGAGTACGCGTCCGGCCTGGACACTCTTCGAGCCTTCCACGGGATGCCGGTCCGTACTCGCCGGGGCGGGAACGCCTGGGTCGTCCGCACGGTGATCGGCATCGAGATGTGGGCGACGGCCGAGGTGATCCGCGAGGCCTGGCGGGAGATGGTGGCGCAACCCGACAGCTACACACCCTGCGGGTGGGACCTGCTCGCCAGCTACCGCCTCGAGTGCCAGGAGTTCGCCTTCTACCTGTGCCCGCTCGACATCCATCGCGACACCTATCTGCTGGACGCCGGACTGGGGCATGTGGTCTCCCGGGGGAAGAAGGGTCCGTTCGTCGGGCGGGAAGCGCTCGAGCACCCGGACCGGTGGGGCGGACGCATGTGGGTCGGTGGACTCGCCGCGAGCAGCCCGGACGCGCCCGAGCGGCAGATAGGCGAGGTCGTCCTCGACGCGGGATCCGACCAGCCCTGCGGGTACGTGACGTCGGCCGGCTTCTCGCCGAGGGAAGGGCGGCAGCTCTGCTTCGTACACCTGGCAGCCGGCATCAGCCCCAAGGAAACCGTTCGCTTCGCCGACGGGACCACCTGGCGCGTCTCGGCCCTGCCGATGGCATCCGCGGTGCCGACGGGACCGATGCCATGACGACACGCGCGCACGGCCGGTACCGCTCTACGACACTACGAGGAAGTGATGACGACGTGGCGGTGAATTTCGTCCTGATGCTCACGGAGAAGGATGTCACCATTCCGGACGCGCTCGAGGTGTACGAGAAACTCGCAGTGGACTCCCTCCGGAACATCGCATTCAAGGACGTCGGTGCGGACCGGCAGATGGTGCAGGACCTCACCGACGCCGCGCACGCCGACGGCCGGTCGGTCCTCCTCGAACTCGCGGACATGAGCGACCGCGGCCAGGAACAGGGTCTCCAACTCGGCGTGGACCTGGGAGTGGACCAGGTGGTTGCGCGCTGGCGGGCGGACTTCGCCGATGCCCTGGCGACGGAGGGAGCGCCGGAGTACTGGCCCTTCCTCGGATCGCTCTCCGGCAGCCCCCTGGTTCTGGACAGTACGCCCGACGAACTCGCCGCACAGGCAGATGAGTTGAGCAGAGCTGGCGGAGTAGGAGGTTTCGTCCTGATGCCGTACCGCCAGTCCGCGTACGACGCCGTCGCCCTCCTGGAGCGCGCATCGGCCGCGGCCACCGTTCCGGTCCTGGTTGCCGGAGGAGTCCGGGACGCCGAACAGATCGACGACATAGCCGGCGCGGGCGGCTGGGGTTTCACCATGGGCGGCGCGGCGCTTGCCGAACGGCACGGCGACCCTGAGTCGGTCAGCCGACGGGTCGCCGACATCATGCGGCTCTGCGAAGAGGTACCGGCTCGCCGGTCCGGTTCGCCCCGAACAGAGGAGAAGGTGAAGTGAGACTCACTTGCTCAAGCTGTACCGGTGAATCCGGCGGCAGGACCGAGGACGGCCCCAACGAGTGGCTGTGCCTGCACTGCGGGGGTGGGCTCACGCCGTACCTCGACGACTTCAGGAGCTGGGCCGACGCCATCACCGACGTTCCCGGAGTCGGCCGGTACGCCTCGCTGCTCCCGGTGGCCGAGCCGGAGGACCTGCGCAGCAGCGAGACCGCGTTGAGCCCGGTGGAGAGTCCGCGGATGGCGGAACTCCTGGGGGTCGCCTCCTTCCGGTTCCTGCCGCAGTCGAGAAACGAAACGGGCACTTTCAAGGACAACGAGGGGGTTCTGCTCGCCGCGAAGTGCAAGGAATGGGAACTTCCCTCCGTCTGCCTGCACAGCTCCGGCAACACCGTCCGCGCCTACCAGTACTACATGGAACGAGCGGGCATCGTGTGTACGGGCTTCGTCCCGCAGGCATCTGCCTACAAGTGCCCGACGACGGCCATGGGCAAGTCCTCCGTGGTTCCGGTGCCGGGCAACATGGCCGACGCGGCCGCCGCGGCGATCGCCCACAGCAAGGAGGACGGCGCTCTGCGGCTGACGCCGAGCCAGTGGAAGATCGAGGGGAAAGCCCCCTTGGGGCTGGCCCTGGCGGAGCGTTGTGCGGACGCCACCCGTATCGCTGTCACCATCGCGAGCGGCTACGGCCCGCTGGGAATCGAGCGCGGGATCCTGCGGGCCCGGTCGGCCGGGCTCACCTCGGTCGGCGACCACTCCTTCATGCTGTTCCAGGCGGAGGATGCGGGGCTCATGGCCTCGGCCCTCCGGGACGGCATCGAGGAGATCGACCTCGAGGACATGGTGCCGCCGGAGATCGCCTTCGAGCCGACGCTGCAGTCGACGAACCCCAACCGGACCCTGCCCCTGGTCCGTCAGCTGGTGGCGAAGACCGGATCCCGGGTGGCCGCGGTGAGTTCCGGGACGGTGGAGGCGGAGGCGCACCTGCTCTCCGAAGCCTGCGAGGAGCTGGACATCCCGCTGGACTACGCGACGGAGAAGTCCGCGTACATCTGCTGGGCCGGCCTGCGGCAGGCAGCGCTCAGCGGGGACCTGGCCGCAAGTGACAGGGTCGTCATGATCGTGAGCGGGTCGGCTCCGCATGACCGGCTGCCCTGAGATCTCCACGACGACGTACGGGGCGCCGGACGGGAACCTCGTACGTCGTCGAGAGCCGGGCCCGGATCCTCAGGACCGGGACGAGACCGTACCGAATCGATCCGCGAACTGTGCCAGGTACGCGTCGGACGGGGACTTCCCGGAGCAACGGATCGGCGGAGCGGTGATGCCGAGTCGTTCCAGTGCATCGAGGTTCGCCAGGACCGCAGGCGTGGGAACCCCCTGGCCGAGCGTGGGCGGCAGGCTCGGGTCGACCTTCATGAGAAGCGGAGACAGGAAGCAACTGGTCATGGTGTCACCGTCGTCGAGCCCGGCCGGCCAGCCGAGGCTGTCGTGAAGAAGCCGCGGCGCGTACGACAGCACAGGAAAGCGCTCCGGCAACTGCAGCAGACCGCCGTTGGCGAGTATCAGGTCCATCGTCTCGTCGGCCCGGGCGATGGCTCGACCCACATCGAAGCAGTGGGGCACCGAATCGTCGACGACTATGCAGCCGGGCCGGAGCCTGTCCACCTGCAGGACATTGGGAGTGCTGGTGCACCCGACGACGACGCCGGAGTCGTACAGCGGGCTCCGGTCCAGCTGCGCGGGGTTCACGAACGACCAGTCGAGATTCGGGTGTTCGGACTGCAATTGTTCGCCGAGCGCCCGGACCTCCGGCTCCTTGGAGGCCAGGTCGGCCAGGATCAGCCGGCCGGGCCTCCCGAACGTTGCGAGCGCCGTGGTGACCGTCGTCCGGCCGATCGACCCCAGTCCGAGAACGGCGACCGTCTCGGAGGCCCACTCCCGACGGGTGGAGGTGAGCACCGCCTCGATGGTCTTGAGGACCGAGGAGGCGGTCGTGGCATGACCGGTCGTCAGAAGTCCGGGAGGCGCGTCGAGGAGATGTCCGTAATCCAAGGCGGAGGCGAGCAGTCCAGCCAGGGAGACGTGTTCCACCCCCATCGTTCGCGCCAGCTCCAGCCCCATCTGCGCGTACCGGACGGCTTCCTTCTTGTCGCGAACCATGTCCAAGTAGGTCAACGGGAGAGTGATGACGGTCGCGTTGCCGAGAGATGTGGCCATGAGGGCGGAAACGAAAGGCGAGTTGTCGAAGTACTGACGCATCGCTACGGGCGTCATCCCGACCCGGCGAGCGACATTGACACCGAAATAGCTGAGAGTGGCAGAAGAGGCTTGCAATCCCTCCTTTTTGACAGATGGCGCAGTGAGGGTCTGTATGTACTTCCGGTGAGACGCGTCCACGACCTCGTTCACTTCGATCCCCTCTCGAAAAGGCGAGCCTCGGCGAATAGGCAACCGTCGAATCGTAGCTAAGTATTGCAATAAGCGCTATGAATCTCAGAGAGTAACTAACCATGAAATCAGTTGATATAGCAGTCATCGGGTTGGGCGTGTACGGGAGCGCAGCCGCGCGCGCGTTCGCCGCGAACGGCTGGCGGGTGCTGGCAGTGGAGCAGGCTCCGGCCGACGAGGTGCCGGGGGCTTCGCACGGGCCT
This sequence comes from Streptomyces sp. NPDC056452, assembly GCF_042796085.1. Classification (NCBI taxonomy): domain Bacteria; kingdom Bacillati; phylum Actinomycetota; class Actinomycetes; order Kitasatosporales; family Streptomycetaceae; genus Streptomyces; species Streptomyces sp. NPDC056452. The sequence continues at coordinate 36,618 of NZ_JBHTRI010000026.1, read as the reverse complement.
GTCCGTATGGTCCGCACCGATGATCCGGACGGCCGGGGGACCGCCTCATTGGCGATCGAGTCCGCCGCGCAATGGCAGGCGCTGTCCCATGCCGGTCCGGAGCCCTTGTTCCGAGGCGTTCCCGGGATCTTCGCCGGGCCGAAGGACGGCTCCACCGCCCGCACGGACCAGCATCTGCGTATCACTGAGGACGACCCCCTGCTCGCCGGCACGGTCGTGCCCCCCGGCTGGGCGGTCACCAGGAACAACGGGTGCGGCCTGCTGGAAGCCCGTGCGGCGGTACTGGCTCTGCGCAAGCAGGCCCGGGAGCTCGGCGCCGAGTTGGTGTTCGGGCGCGCGGCCGAGCCGACGAAGGTGCCCCCGAAGGGGGATGCTCCGATGCCGATATGGGTGGGCGGAGAAACCGTCATGGCCGGTCAACTGTTGTTCTGTACAGGAGCCTGGACCGTGCAGCTGCCCGAGTGGGCTCGCATACCCGGTCTCCGGGCAGAGCCCGCCCCCATGCAGACCGCCGGCTTCGCCGGTCACTCGGAGATCCTTGGCAAGGAGGCGTTCTACGTCTTCGGCGATGGCGACGACCGGTTCTGCGTGATGCCGCTCCCTTCGGGGAAGGGGCTGCAGTTCGGCCACTTCTCGGTGCCGCCGGACGCCGTGCATCAGCCCGAGGCGATCCGCCGCCGCGACATGGCCGCGCTGCGCCGCTACGTCCCGGGGCTGGGGGAGACACAGGAACACACCACGATCCGGGCTTCGTACACCATGCCGCCGGACGGATCGTTCGTGCTGCGCAGGGTGTCGGCGAGAGCTGCCACCCTGGTGGCCTGTTCCGGGGTCGGCTTCAAATTTGCGCCGGCGATCACCGACCGTGTCGTGGCCCTCTTCAACGGGAGCGGGAACGCGGTGGCAGGGCTGCGTGTCGAATGCTGGTAGCCGGGGGCGGTGCCACGCTTTGCTGATTCGCACCCCACTGAGGTTCGACACGGCTGCCGTGTGGGCGGACCCGTTGTCCGGCACCGTCAGATTCGGCGGGCTGAACAGAACCCGGACCCTCCTCGCCGGACTCGACCCGTCGAGTTATCTCGTCGCGGGGGAGACCAGTGCGATCGTCGCAAGCGTGGGTGCGTCGGCAGCGCTGGACCTCTCGGTCGAGCCGGGCGCGTCCGCCGCGATCGGCACACTGGCCAAGCCCGGCTGGTGCCTGGCCGTCGAAGCCATACTTCCCGAGCCGCTGGAGGAGGTACCCCACTGGCTGGAGGTCGGTGTGTGCGTGAACTCCACCAACTGGTGCTGCAGCATCCCGCTGGGGCACCTCCCGTGGTTCCAGGCCGGCCTCGCCCGGCAGCGCCATCAGATCACCTACATCACCCGGATCCAGGTGGGGGACTATGACGGAATCTAGTGCGGTTTCCACGGAGATCCGCTGGCCTGGCGTCGTTGTCGTAGGGGGCGGGGCCACCGGGCTGCTGACGGCACTGGAGCTCGACGGCCAAGGCTTTGCCGCACTCGTCGTCGAAGAGGGGAGTCTGTGCTCCCGCCAGACCGGACAGTCGCACGGCTGGCTCCACCGCGGGGGTGTCTTCCCGGACGCCCGTGCCGAGGACTTCGAGCAGCTCGACGAGGGCGCGCGGCGATGGACCGAACTCGTCGAGCGCACCGGGAACTCCGGCGCATTCACCGGCTGCCGCATAGGTGGCGTGACGCAGAGTACGTTCGCCGCGGTGACTGCGGCCTGGGGACATCTCCAGTTGCCCTACGAGCACACGGCTACCACGACGGGCGCCTGCGACTGGATGATCAGGGCGCCGGAATCGGCCATCGTCCCGGTCCAGGCACTCCGGGCCGCCCTTGGTGACTCGGGCGTCGCTCTGCGGCGTGCCGAAGCGGTAAAGCTCCTGCCCGGACGCAGCGGAAGCACCGTCGAATCGCTGCTGGTAAGAGCGGGACAGCGATCGTTCCGGCTCACCGCCGATGCTTTCGTGCTCGCGAACGGCGCCGGCATCACGGCCCTCCTCCCGGAGGGACAGCTCTCCTCTGCCGTGGTCCGCAGACTCTCGTTCATGCTGGTGACGCGTACGGATGCGGCAATGAACCTCGGCGTCGCCATACCTGAGCAGGAAGCGCTCGGGCTGTTCGCCGTACCCCGGGTGTCCGACGGGCATCGCTACGTCCTGTTGTCCAACTTCATCAGCTACGCCCCCACCGCGGAGCTGAGACACAGCCGGGACAACTGGCTGGCCGGCATCCGGCCGACCGTCCAACGGTTCCTGCCGGACCTGTGGCAGGCGAAGGACGCGCTGTGGGGCGTCTACTCCGCCGTGAAGGCCGAACCGACCCGGCAGGTCGCGCTCGGCGTCTCCGACATGGCTCTGCTGCCGTCCCCGTACGGCAACGTCGTGGCGGGTGTCCCGGGAAAGCTCACGCTCGCGCCGTTGCTGGCCGAGCGGCTGGCGGATGCCGTCGCCCCGCACACCCGGCACCGGGAAGCAGCAGCCGACGGCCTTCTCGAGCATCTCCCGGCAGCGCGGTGGGGACCGGAGGAATGGGAAGTCACCCCGCTGGTCCGGCGATCGACCCTCTACCGCGAGAGTGGGAGACATCAGCCATGAGAATCGCTGTCGTTGCCGACGAGTCGATACCCGTCGAGGGCTGGTCCAAGGATCCTCACGTGCTGGCGGAAGGGCTCCGCGCGCGGGGACATCAAGTGACCCTGTTACGTGTCGCGGGGGCCGAGTCGGCGCCGCACCCTCCGGTCCGGGACCGGCCCGAGCCGGACGGGTACCTTTCGTCATTCCCGGCCGAGGCGCAACGTGGCGTTTCCCTGTTCACGGTCGGACCGGAAGTCGTCATTTCACTCGGAATGTCCTCCCCGGCCACAGGCGTCGTCCTCGCCGAATCTCTGGGAATCCCGCTCGTCGTCTGCCTGCCGCCGGAGCTGTTCACCGTCGACGCGGCGCGGAACGGATACGGCCGGCTCCTCTGCCGGTACCTGCCCTGCGCGCTGCTGTTCGTGGAGTCCGACCGCCACGCGGCCGCGGCCGAGCGGCTCGGAGCCGACCCTCACAAGACCTGCGTCGTGCGGCCCGGTGTGGCCCTGGACGCATTCGAAGTGCCGCCGGGAAGCAGGAGGGACCCCGGCCCCGGAGTTCCGTCCGACGAACGCCTTCGCCTCATGTTCGATGCCTCCCGGACCCCGCGTGACGACCAACAGTTCCTGGAGGAGGTCCTCATCAGGCTGAAGACGGAGCGCGGAAAGGACTTCCACACGATTGTGCTCTCGGGCAGGGACGACAACGGTGACCGTTCGCCGGACCTGAAAGGTCTCTGGCGGAGCAGGCCCGACCTCACCGTTACGGATCTTCCTTCCCCACGGGACGTTCCGAAGGTCTACGGGGGAAGCGACGTCGTGCTGGTCCCCTGCGCCACCATCGACGAGACGGCGCCGGTCCTGCGGGCCATGGCCGCGGGACGAGCAGTCGTCGCCGCCGACAGCCTGGCCATCCAGGACGTGGTCGGCACGGCCCGCAACGGCATGCTCGCCCGGGCGGGGAACCGCGACGAGTGGGTCGACAAGCTGGACTACCTGCTCGACGGGGCAGCCCTGCGCCTGCACATCGGCCGTGGGGCGCGTGCCCGGGTGGAGACGCACTTCTCCCTGCCGCAGACCATCTCCCGGATGGAGACACGTCTCGAGGCGGTCAGGGCCTCCTGGCGCTATGACGCGAACCGATCCACCGGACTGTGAGGAGACCATCGTGAGTGCGAAGCAGAACGGAACGGTCTGGGTCGACGGAGCCCTGCGTGCATGGCAGTCGGTGTCCGTCCCCCTCATGTCGGACGCCGTGCTGCGTGCCGTTGCCGTCTTCGAAGGTATGCGGGCGGACATGACCGAGGACGGCCGGGTCCGGTTGCTGAGCGGCAGGGCACACGTGGAACGCCTGCTGCACAGCGCGCGTGTCCTGCGGATCCCCCTGCGGTACGGGGTCGGCGAGATCCTGGAAGGGGCGGCGACGGTCGCCCGCGCGGAGCTCGAAAGCACCGGCAAGCGCGTCGCCTATGTCCGGCCCATGGCGCTCGGCGCCGCCCTGACGGAGGACTCGGGTCCGTGCAGTCTGAGTATTGCCGCCTTCGCGCAGGAGAACCGGGCGCCCGGGACGGTACGGATGCAGATCTCCTCGCTGCGGCGGCCGGCACCGGACTCACTGCCGCCCCAGGTCAAAGCCGTCGCCAACTACCAGCTCACGCGGCTGGCGCGGATCACCGCACAGGCCGCGGGCTACGACGACGCCGTCTTCCTCAACCACGAAGGCCGCCTGGCCGAGGCGGCCGGCGCCGCTGTGCTCGTCGAACGACAGGGCCGAGTGTTCACGCCGCCCGACTGGGAAGGAGCTCTGAGCTCGATCACGGTCGATGTCATCGAGCGCATCGCGGCTGAGGTGAACGTGCCGTTCACCCGTGAGCCCGTCCCCCTCAGCACGCTCTGCTCCGCCGACGGGATCGCGCTCGCCGGAACACTGGCCGATCTGGTGGATGCGACGTGCCTGGACGATCTCGCGCTACCCGCAGGTCCGGGCATCGCGACACTGCGGCGCCACTACAGGGAAGCGATGTCCGGCGGGGAGTTCGCCCCCCTGCTGGACTTCACGAGTTTCCCGGCCGTCGGCACCCGCGGAGACGGCTGAGGGCTGCTCCGCCAGGGATTGCGGGACAGCCCTCAGGGCCGCCCGCTCTCGATGACGTCGACCGCGCCCGAGCTTCCGGGCAGTGCCCGCAGCAGCACCTGCGCCGACCGGGCAGCTGTCCGGACTCCCGGGTCATCGACTATCCGGGAGAACAGTCCGGAGAGCGTCCGCGGTCGCAGGTCCATGACGGAGGCGTGCACACCACACCCCAGGCCTTCGATGCGATCGGCGTTGTACTGGCGCTCGTAGTTCTGGCCGGGGCAGGCAATGGCCGGGATACCGTGGAAGAGGGAGGCCAGCGCCGTCCCCTGCCCGCCGTGGAACAGCAGCCCGGCGGATTCGGGGAGCAGTTCGTCCAGCGGAAGGTAGTCGAAGAGGCGCAGATGACCGCCGACTTCCACCATCCGGCCGTTGGCGTTGGTGACACACCAGACGTGTACGCCGGCGAGTTCGGCGCTGCGCGCGAGAGAACGCACCATGGTGTCCGAGTTCCACCCCACGGTGCTCAGGTAGGCGAGTACCAGACGCTCGGGCCGGGGTGGCAGGTCGCCGAGCCCTCGGCGGTTCGTACCGTCGAGGTACCCGATGTACCGGATGCCCGGCACGTCGCTCAGCTCGGGCTCGAACTGGGTGAAGCTCGTGGCTATTTTCCGGTCGGCCGACCAGAACAGGAGATCAGGCAGGGATTCGACCGCGTCGCCCAGGTAGGGACGGGCCGACTCTCTTGCGAGTTCGTCGAGAGCCTGGTCCTCCGGCCGCTTCTGCAGGCGCGGATCGGTTCCGATCGAGGCAAGCCCCACGGTGGGGACACCACAGCGTCGGGCCGAAATGGCCGCGGTGGGACGCATGTCAGCGATGACGACGTCAGGTTGTACGTCCTGGATCACCTCGTGTTCGATCTCGAGGAGATGGCGCCAGTAGTCGGGCCGGTCGAGGCCGAGAGTGGTGAAGACGTCGTAGATGTCGCGGATGGCACCGCGGGCGTCCGCGTCGGGCCCGGTGGCGCCCTCGAAGTCGCGGACCTCGAATCCGTTCTCGACGAGCAGCCGTGAACTCGGGGCGCATGCGTGGAACAGGACCTCGTGGCCGCGCTGCCGGGCCGCTCGCGCGATCGCGAGCAGGTAGACGGTGGATCCCCAGGTTCCGGACGTCGAGGCATAGGGCATAAAGAGGAGCTTCATGTCAGCGGTTTCCTCCCGCCTCGTTCCGAGCGGCGAACCACCGCTCGGAGAGGTCACGCGTCCGCTGCCGGACGCGATCGATTCCCGTCGGACTGTTGTAGGCAGCGAAGGGCGGCCACTGGAAGACGAAGACGGCGAGCTCTTCGGCCAGCAGGGCGAGCTCCAGCGTCCGGCGATCGTGTGGACAGCCACTGAGGTACGCATCGAGCAGCTCCGGCGGGGCGGTCACCCCGGCAGGCACGGCGCGGACGTTGAGGAAGGCCAGGTCGGACACGGGGCGGCCGGAGCCTGATACCTGCCAGTCGAGAAGGACCAGTGACTCGCCGGAGTGCGTGATGTTGTCGGTGTGGCAGTCGCCGTGGATGAACACCTGGGGGAGCGCCTCCATGTGCCGCTCCAGCTCGGCGCGCCGGGAGACGATCTCGGCAAGCAGCGGAAGGGCCGGGGCCCAGAAGGCCTCGATCGTCTCCAGATCGGGCTCGGCCATGGCGTGCAGCAGCGCATCGGGCCGGCCCGGGCCCGTATCCGCCGGGAGAGGCATGCCGTGCAGGGCGGCCAGTTCGAGGCCGAGAGCCGCCCACGTGCCCGGCGTCCATGCGGTCACGGGCAAGGGTTTACCCGTGGCCGCGAGGAGGATGGCCAGACCGTCTTCGGTGTCCGCGGAGAGGAGAAGCTCCGGCGAGCGGACAGGGGCGCCCGGCGCGAGACGCTGGTAGAAGAGCAACTCCCGCCGCGCTGCCGCCAAGGCGTCCGGCCCCTGTGCGGCGGGGGTGAGCTTGAGAAAGGCGGACCGCCCGTCGGCCGTACGCACCGCGTGGATGCCCGCGCCCGACCGGGACTCGAGGTGCTCCTCGGACTCCTCGGCGATCACCCCGAACTTCCGCAGCACCGTCGCGACAAAACTATTCGGCATGTGAACGTCCGTTTCTCCTGACAGAAACCGCATGAGTGCGCATCCAGAGGCTGCTTCGAGCAGGATCACACCGGGGAATTGCCGCTGCCTCCGGATTTCAGCAGTGCACCGTATTTGATGGACGGCCATACCCGAACGAACGTGTCGTACGCCCGTTTGATTGCGGCCTCACGTCGGGTGTCGCCCCCCATGACGTCGCGGAGCGTGCTCTCGTACTGCAGCGGTGTCAGGTAGCCCACGGACACCCGCCACCTCAGGTACCAGTCGGTTCCGGGGTGCTTCTCCGAGGCCCGGACATAGTTGAGGTACCAGCTCTGGGTGTTCGTCTTCCGGGGCCGGGGGTGAGCCTGGTGCAGGACGGGCACCGAGGGCAGAGCGACGAATGAAGCGCCTGCTTTCCACAGGCGGTAGGCCAGCTCCGCGTCCTCCTCGCCCCATCCGAGGAACTGCTCGTCGAAGGATCCCACCGACCGGCACAGTTCGATCGGCACCGAGCAGTGACAGCTCGTCAGGCTGATCCAGGGCGCCACACTGCCGCCCCGGGCGATGGCGTCCAGATGCTCATCGTTGGCCGGCGTGGTGGGCCAGTTCCCGGAGGCGGCTTCGATGGTGTCGATCCTGTGGCGGATGTCCCAGATGTCCCAGAGGGACACGTTCCGGTAGGTGGGTGTCGAGGTGAGTCTGGGGTCGAGTCCGGCACTGGCGTTCTTGATGGCCTCGGTGAGGGTGTCGTCGACGGGGAGAAGGGAGAACACTTCGCGCCTGGCTCCGAGTACGACGGTGTTGTCGGTGGATTTCCGGTGCTGGATGAGGTGTTGGTGGAGCAGGGTGCGTGGGCAGATGCAGTCGTCGTCGATGAACAGGACGATTTCTCCGGTCGCTTCGGCGATGCCGGAGTTGCGGGCGAGGGCCCGGTTGGGCTGGGTGACGGTGACGGAGCGCACGCGGGGGTCGAGCCGGCGGTACCTGTCGATGACGTCGGGGGTCTCGTCGGTCGATCCGTTGTCGACGACGATGATCTCGTAGGTGCCGTCCGGTAGTTCCTGCAGTGTCAGGGATTCCAGCGTCCGTTCGAGGTGCCTTGCCTTGTCACGTGTGGGGATGACAACGCTGATGTCCATCTATGTAATCGCCCCGCAAGTCGGAATGGAATAGTCAACCGCTCTCACCGCCGCGTCGGTGTCGCCGATTCACCGGCGGTCCCGAGGGTCCCGCCGTATTTCATGGACGGCCAGAAGCGCACGAACGTGTCGTACTGGCGCTTGATATGGGCCTTGCGGCGGACATCACCTGCTATGACCTCGCGCAGGATGTCCTCGTATTCGATGTGCGAGATGTAGCGGAGGGACACTCGCCATCGCAGGTACCAATCGGTGCTGGGATGTTTTTCGGTGGCACGGACATAGTTGACGAACCAGCTCTGGTTGTCATCGGAATCAGGCCGGGAATGCACCTGGTGGTAGACCGGGGTTCCGGGCAGGGCGACGAACGAGGCGCCTGTCAGCCACAGGCGGTATCCGAGTTCGGTGTCCTCCTCGCCCCATCCGAGGAACTGGTCGTCGAAGGATCCCACCGACCGGCACAGTTCGATCGGAACGGAGACGTGGCACGTCAGGAAGCTGAGCCAGGGCGCCACGCTGCCGCCCTCTGCTATGAGGTCCAGATGCTCGGCGCGCGCCGCTTTGTCGTGCATGCCGGAGGCGGCTTCGATGGTGTCGATCCTGTGGCGGATGTCCCAGATGTCCCAGAGGGACACGTTCCGGTAGGTGGGTGTCGAGGTGAGTCTGGGGTCGAGTCCGGCACTGGCGTTCTTGATGGCCTCGGTGAGGGTGTCGTCGACGGGGAGGAGGGAGAACACTTCGCGCCTGGCTCCGAGTACGACGGTGTTGTCGGTGGATTTCCTGTGCTGGATGAGGTGTTGGTGGAGCAGGGTGCGTGGGCAGATGCAGTCGTCGTCGATGAACAGGACGATTTCTCCGGTCGCTTCGGCGATGCCGGAGTTGCGGGCGAGGGCCCGGTTGGGCTGGGTGACGGTGACGGAGCGCACGCGGGGGTCGAGTCGGCGGTACCTGTCGATGACGTCGGGGGTCTCGTCGGTCGATCCGTTGTCGACGACGATGATCTCGTAGGTGCCGTCCGGTAGTTCCTGCAGTGTCAGGGATTCCAGCGTCCGTTCGAGGTGCCTTGCCTTGTCGCGTGTGGGGATGACAACGCTGATGTCCATCTATGTAATCGCCCCGCAAGTCGGAATCAAATAGACAACCAGTGCGCTGGAGCTGTCGGCCCCGGTCACTGGAATGACGGACAGCGATATGATCGGCGCCGGTATTCTCTACCGTGATGAGCGCGCCGTCCGATGCCGCACAATCCGAATATTTCTCACCGAATCCATTGACATCGGCGAAATTGTAAACACCGTTTCGACGGGCGGTCAATACCGGAGAGAGTGCCGCCGGCCTCTTGCGTGCATTCAGAAGGAATGGCTCTGAATTCTGACTCTGAGTCATGTTCGGTCGAGGTTGCCCAGGCGGGGGTATCACTGCTGGTGGGCGCAGCGGTGGCTGCGGACGGGAGGGTCCGTCAGGTTCCGGGCGGTGACGGAGTGTGCGTCAGGGCGTCAGGCCGGCCGGGGCTCGGCAGCCGCGACCTTCAGCAGCGCCTGCAACGACTCCGAGAGCACCTTTCGCGTCAGCATGACCGGCGGGGACGCAAGGCCTCCCACGTCCAGCGAGCGGAACTCGACCTCGGGGTAGTCCGAGCGGTTCACGCAGTCATCCGGCACGGCGGTCCACGAATCACGTTTTGTGGAGATGCTCTGGAGCGCCTCGGAGATGGAGCGGGAGAGCAAGGAGGCGGCCGGCTGCAGTCCCGCACGATGGCAGGCGTCGGTCACCAACTCCTGCAGCACCGTGTGGAACTGCGTCGGGGCCTGGCGCATCGGAAGTCTGCCGAGCATGTCCGGGAGCAGCTGGCTGCGGCCTGCCAGCGGATGGGGTTTCGGTATGCCCACGGTGACAGGGCCCCATTGGAGCCGGTGCAATGCCAGGCCCGGGGCCGCCGTGGGGGCGTCCAGCAGGGCGGCGTGGACGGTTCCGTCACGGACCAGGTCGGACCGGACGCTCTCCGGTACCTCGAAGATGTCCACCTGGATTTCCGGACGGCTGTCCCTCAGGTTGGCCAGGGCGACCCGGAGGCTCCCCTGACTGCCCGTCGGTACGGCGACGCGAAGGGCGGTGTCGGCCAGAGGGGAACGGCCTGCGGCGACGAGCTCGATCATCTGCACGGACCGGAGTGCCCTCTGTGCCCACGGCAGGAGATCCTCACCCGCCTCCGTGAGGTGCACCCATCGCGTCGAGCGCTCGAACAGCGCGACCTTCAGCGTTCTTTCGAGTTTGCGAATCTGCTGGCTGACGGCCGGCTGCACCACATGCAGGCGTTTGGCGGCGCGGCCGAAATGAAGTTCCTCTGCGACCGTCACGAAGTAGGTGAGCTGGCGTAATTCCACAGTTTGATCCCCTGTCGCTGTATCAGGACGAGGCAAATCAGCACAGAGAGCGCTCTCTGCGTATCAGACCCCACGCGACGCATAACTGTCAAGCATCGTTTGGATGCGCTGTGTCCCCAATTGAATATTTTGCTCCGTATTTTACGCTTTGGAATTTATGCGAGGTAATGGGGATGACGAAACCTGCCGAGTTGCCCCGGTGACGGGTCAGCCCGATTAGGAAGTGAAAATTATGAATGCGTGCGGCCGGTGGGTTATTTGTACAGTGGGTTGTTCGTGATCGGGTGGACTCGTATGATCGGACCGTGATTGAGACTACACAGTGCATTGAAGCCGGCGAGCTCTCGATGACGTACCAGGTTCCGGTTCGCGATGCGGGTCTCGGGGCGGCCTTTCGAAGTCTCTGGCGGAGGCAGACGAAAGATATCGAAGCCATCGGCTCGATCGACCTTCGGGTGGAAATGGGTGAATCGGTCGGACTGATAGGTCCGAACGGGGCGGGTAAGACCACACTCATGAAAATACTCGCCGGAATTCTCAAACCCACGCACGGGAAAGCCCGGGTCCTCGGCCGGGATCCCTTCGACCGCAAACCGGAACACCTGCGTCGCATCGCGTTGGTGAGGGGCAGCCAGCCCCTGGGCGGTGCACCCGAGCTGACGGTCATGGACTCGCTGAGCTATCAGGCACTGGTCTATGACGTTCCCGAGAAGCAGTTGAAGGAGAACCTCGACGAACTGGTGCAGCTGCTGGGCATCGGTGAACTCCTCAATCGGCAGGTGCGCGCCCTGTCGCTGGGCGAGAGGATGCGCGCGGGTCTGGCGATGGCCCTTGTGTACCGTCCGCAGGTGCTTTTTCTCGACGAGCCCACGATCGGTCTGGACGTGTCGGCCGCCGTGCAGACCCGTGCCTTTCTCCGCAGGTACGTGGCTCAGACGGGAGCCACCATGATCCTGACGAGCCACTACATGACCGATGTGGCCGAACTCTGCCCGCGGGTGGTGCTGATCAATCACGGGCGGAAGGTTTATGACGGTGGGCTCCCTGGGCTGACCGCCAGGGTGAAGCACGACAAACTTATCGAGGTGTGGCTTGCCGAGGGCGTCGAATTGCCTCCGGGAATCCGAGCGACGCGGAACAACGGGCGATACGAGCTCAGTGTCGCCCGGGAACAGGTGGCCGACACCATCGGCAGGCTGCTGGCCGAGACCACCGTTCTGGACCTGAGCATCAAGGAAGCCCCGCTGGACGTACTGATGGACGAGATCTACCGCACCGACGAGGCGACGCCTCGATGACCCGGCTGCTCAGACTTTTATGGCTGAACGTCGTACGGCAATTCCTGACCTGGTCGGGGTCGTGGTGGTTCGCTGTCGCCCTGGCTGCCGGACAGATCCTTCCGCCACTCATCGGGCTGGCGGTGTGGCGAACCGTTTTCCCGGACTCCAGCCGCGTTTCCACGTATTACCTGGCGGTCCTTTTCATCGTCGCCTCCACCGCGTCCTTCGAGAATCACACCTTCTCGCAGGGCATTTACAAGGGCACCCTGGCGGGCGAGCTGGTCAAACCCCAGCCCGCCTTTCTGCTGCCGTTGGGGGAGAACATCGCGATCCGGGCCTGGATCACTCTGATCACCCTGCCGGTCGTCGCGCTGGTCGCCTCGGTGCTGACGGTGTCCTTCGACGCGGGTGCGCTGCTGGTGGCCGCACCGCTGTGGCTGGGAGCCGGATTCCTGCGGTTCCTCTTCATGTGGTGCCTCGCGCTGACAGCCTTCTGGACCGAGCGCGTGCACGCCATCACGGCGTTCGGTACCACCCTGCTCTACATGCTCGGGGGGAACGCGATTCCGGTCGATCTTCTTCCGTCCTTCTGGAGCGCCTTGGCCCGGGGGCTTCCGTTCTATTCGATCATCGGCCTGCCTGCCGACGCTGCTGCGGGGGAGTCGGGCCAACGTCTGCTGATGGGGGCGATCGTGCAGGTGGGCTGGCTGTTGGTGATGGGCGCAGTTTCGCTGGTGCTGTGGCGGCGAGGTCTGAACCGGTACGCGGCGGTCGGCGGCTGATATGAAGCTTCTTCTCCTGCTGGGTGCCACGTTCTCCCTGTCGCTTCGGCGGACTCTGACGCACCGTGTCAACTTCGTCTTCGACCTTGCCCAGTCGATCGTCGGCATCGGCACGGTCCTGGCGACGACGCTGGTCATCTTCGACCGGACAGGTGCCCTTGCGGGCTGGACGAGGCCGGAGATGTTCGTCCTCATCGGAGTGTTCGCGCTGGTCTCCGGGATCAGGGCGGCCCTGATCGACCCCAGCCTGACGAAGTTCGTGGGCACGATCCGGGACGGCACGCTCGACGAGGCGTTGTTGCGGCCGGCGCCGAGCTGGTTCACCGCCACGAACCGTGAGCATGCGCCGCTCGCCCTCGGGCAGGCGTTCCTCGGGGTCGGCATCCTCGTCGCCGGCGTCGGGGGCCTTCCCGCTGCCCCCGGACCGGTGAACACCGTCGTGGCCGTGATCCTGACCGGCTGCGCGGTCGCCATCTCGTGGGCGATCTCCGTGATGGTGGCCAGCCTGGGCTTCTGGGCGGGGCGCTTCGAACTTGCCCCGCTGACCGCCTCGCTGTGGGACGTCGGAAGATATCCCGCGGGTGTCTACGGAAGTCATCTGCGAAGCATTGTCACCTATGTGATTCCGCTCGCCGGAATGATCACGTTGCCCGCAGAGGCGTTGACTCGCCCCGATCCTCTGGTGGCCCTGCCCGTCGGGCTGGCGGTGACGGCGTGCTTTGTCCTGCTATCAATGATCATGTTCAGTCAGGGGGTGAAAAGGTATACCGGTGCCACGTCCTGAGTCCCGAGCGAGCAACTCGGTCCGCATGTGAGTAGGGGCGGGCGAGGGGTCTCGGCTTTTCGATGGGGTGGGCCCTTCGGTGTCAACAACTCGCTTACGACTGAGGGTCGTTGACACTTGTAGGAGAACTTTCTAAGGTTGGTGACCGGGGCGGAGAGCGCTCTCTTTCCGATCGCGCCGATTCCGGTCCTGCTCTTCGGGGCCGGCCCGAATACCGCACACGCGGTCGTCGCTCTCGCCGCAGTCGTGGCCTTCACGGCTGCCCGGAGCCGCATTCCACAGGGCGGTTTCCATACGGGTGAGGACGGCAAGGACGCGCTCACCGACGCTGCCCGGACGCGGGTTGTGGTGAGCGCGGGATCCGTGGTGCGAGGGCCCCGGGACGGGGCCGTGACGTGCCGAAGAATCGACATCAGTGCCTGTTCGGGCACCTGACCGTGAGGATTGTCTTGTTCGAGCGACGTAATCAGAATGCAGCCGCGAAGGCCACCGGGACCGTCGGCCGTAGGAAGCGGTACTTGAGCACCCTCACCGTGGCGGCCTCGATGGTCACCCTGGTGGGACTGGCCGCGGCACCCGCCTCCGCGAGTGCGGCGGACTGTGAGTTCAGCAAGACCCTCTGTCTGTACTCGGGCGAGAACTTCACGGGCGAGAGGATCACCCTCAGTTCCCTCGTCCCCGGTGGGACCTGCATCAATCTGGACGAGTCCGGATGGGTCGTCCCGGCGAGATCGGCCGTCAACACCCACACTGCGAGCGCCGCGCTGTTCGCCAACGAGGACTGCACCGGCGGACCGAACCAGGTGTCGGGCAGCTCGAGTCGTGCCAGTCTCGGCGACTTCGTGACGCTCAGCGTCTGGGTGGCCGGCTGACGGGCCACTCCCGTCACCGACCGAGGGGTGCCCGGTGACCGGGCACCCCTCGGACCCATGGGAACCGATCTGACGAATTCTCCGTGCGAGGAAGACGCACCGGCGGACAACCGGAGCCACGGAGCAGGACAGCAGCCGCACAGGCGCGTCAACGGATGGAGATTCCTCGCGTGAACCCGAAGCCGGAAGCACGTGGCTCACTGGTGCGAGGGCGTGTTGCCACGTCCTTGCTGTTCCTGCTGTTCGGCACAGCTCTCGGATGCTGGACGAGCCGCATCCCCGCGATCAAGAGCGACCTCGGACTGAGCGACGGACTGCTCGGCCTTGCCCTGCTGGCCTTCGCCGTGGGCGCCATCGCCGGAATGATGGGCCTGGGAAGACTCGTCGACCGGTGGGGGAGCACGCGGGTCATGGTGCCGACGGCCCTCCTCGAAGGGCTGCTCCTCATCCCTCCCGCATTCATGCCGACGCTGGTCACCCTCATGGCGGCGCTCTTTCTCTTCGGCCTCGTCCACGGCACCCTGAACATCGCGATGAACGCGAACGGGATCGAGGTCCAGCGGGCCTGGGGCCGCCCGATCGTGTCGTCGTTCCACGCCGTCTACAGCATCGGCGGCTTCCTGGGTGCCGCGATCGGCGGGCTCTTCGCCCATCAGGACGTGAGCCCGGAGGTCACCTTCGCCGCCGTGGGTGCCGGTGTGGTGCTGCTCGCCGTGTGGGCCGCGGTGTGGGCCCTGCCGCAGGACGTACCGGCGACACCGCCCGGGTCCGGGTCCGGGGCAGGGACCGGTGGCGGGGGCGTCTCACGCTCGTTCTACCTCCTGTTCCTCGGTGCGCTGGCCATGTGCACGCTGGTGGGGGAGGGCACCGCGGCGGACTGGAGCGCCGTCTACCTGCACGAGAGCCTCGGCAGCACACCGGCTTTCGCCACAGCCGCGTTCGCCGCGTTCTCGGTCACCATGACGATCGGGCGGCTGCTCGGAGACCGGCTCGCCGAGCGGTTCGGGCCGGTGCAACTCGTCCGTGGCTGCGGGGTGCTGGCCTCGGTGGGCATGACCGCGGCCCTGCTGATCGGCCACCCGGTGGCCGGCGTCATCGGGTTCGCGTGCCTGGGTGCGGGGATGTCCTGCATCGCTCCGCAGGTCTACTCGGCCGCGGGGCAACGTGATCCCGCACGTGCCGGCGCCGCGCTGTCCCTCGTCGTCAGCCTCGGGTACGTCGGCTTCCTCATCGGCCCACTGGTGATCGGCGGCGTCAGCACCTTCACGGGACTCCCCGTGGCCCTGGGCATTCCCGCGCTCCTGATCCTGTTCGTGGTGCTCGGCGCGTCCGCCCTGCGTCCCCCCGGGCCGACTGCCCCGGCACCCGTCGAGGAGAAGCCGCTCCGCGATGCCGACCGCTCGGGACTGGCCTAAGGGCTGTCCCGCAATCCCTGGCGGGCGCACGACGACAGCTACGGCACCTCGCCGCGTTGTCGGAACGCCCGAATACATCCAGTATGCGAGCGTCCCTCCGCCTTGCGATGCACCGCATCTGACGCCGCGCGCTGATCCACCAGGGATTGCGGGACAGCCCTTAGGGAAGCGGCAACTGAGCTCGCCCCACGTTTGCTTGAATGCGAAGAGCCGATGCCCGGTACCGGTTGACCGGGCATCGGCGCATCCGACGACCCGCACGAGACGAAGGCGGACAGTTGCGCATCACAGAGTGTCATTTCGAGTTCAGTGGATTCGACGACCATCTCGTCAAGGCCGGGACATCCGTCTACCTATGGAATCTCGCCCGGCAATTCAGGGATGCCGGGCACCAGGTAGGCGCCGTGACCGCTGCGCACGGACTTCTCCCCGTTCTCCGTGAGAAGCACGAAGTCGTCGATCTGGACTGGCGGATCGAAGACGATGTCCCGATCGCCCTGGATCCGTCGCAGTGGCCGGGATTCCCCGAAGTGCTGACGCTGCACATTTCGGCCCGCGCTCACCGGATCACCGTGGACGGCATCGACATCGTCCTGCTGAGCAGCGACTTGCTCGACCAGTACCCCGAATCCTTCTACCCGCCCCAGGAACTCCGGGGAAAGGACGCCGCGGCCCTCAAACCGCTGGTGTTCCAGGTGGTGGCGGCCCGCTACCTCCGGGACCGGATACCCGCCGACACGGTCATCCATCTGCACGAGCCCTTCTACCACTACCTCCTGCCCGGCCTGCTGGCCGGTCACGGATTCCACGTCGTTTCCACCGTGCAGACCAACATGGCGGTCAATACCAAGGTCTACGGTCCTGAAGTGCGAAGCGTCCTCGCGCACTTGGGATCCGACACCTCCGTGGCCGAAGGCCTCGCCGATCCTCCCCTGGACTCGCATCTGGACCGGGCGATGCGGGGGTTCCTTCCGCAGACCCTTCTGTACCAGGACTGTCCGGAGCGGCCGGGCCACGACTACATCACCATGCTGGGCCTGGTGATCCGCTCCGTGGAAGCGATGGACTTCCTGTCCGAGGGCCAGCTGGACCACGCCCTGACCCAGGCGGAGACACCGTTCGAGCAACTCTTCCAGCAGCTGACCGTCCGGCGAGAACTCAGGTCGCGGACCGATCAGTTGGTCGTCGGAGGCTGCGCCATAGGCGACGAGTGGCTGGACGTGCCGCGCACCGACGAGCGCCGCGAGCGGACCCTCACCGGTCTGGGCCTCGACCCGGCACTGCCGACGATCTACCACAACGCGCGCTATTCGGTGCAGCACAAAGGGCAGAAGGAGCTGTTCCGGGGAATCCGCCGGCTCCTGGACGGGGGAGACCGCTGCAACGTGCTGCTCCACTGTCTCGCCCCCAGCCCCCCGAACGACGAGGACCTGGACGCACTCGCCCGCGACTACCCGGAGCTGGTCCGCGCCGTCACCGGCCCCATGGGCAACCCCGAACTGAAGGACTGGGCCGCCGCGAGCGATTTCTGCGTCTTCCCGTCCAAGTTCGAGATGGACACCTTCCTGATGGCCATGGGGGAGGCGATGGCCTGCGGCTCCATCCCGATCGCGACCGCGCAGCGGGGCATGCGCCACTTCCTCCACAGGACCGATCCGGTCGCCGAGTACGCCACCGGGCTGGCCCTGCCACGCTCCTTCCGGGTGGACGACGACCTGCTCACCGAGGCCGTTCACCTGGGGCTCGTACGCATGCTCAGGCTGTGGCAGGACGACCCTGACCGCATCGGCACCCTGCGGGCCCGAGCGACAGAGGTCGGCCGGAGCTTCACCTGGCAGGCGGCGGCAGGACGCTTCCTGGCGGTGTTCGCCGCGTGCCTCGCGGGAACCCGGCCCGCCGACGCCACCCCGGCCGTCCGCGCGGTGGTCGAGAGGGAGGAACGGGACGGTACCGGCGCGCAGTTCGATGCCGCGCAGGGATCCGCACACCAGGTCGCGGACGGCGTCGAGGTGCGGTGGCGCGGGAAGAACACCAGCCGTGTCGAGATCGTGCCGACGCGGCCGGGCGCCGATGCCGTGGCGCTGGAGCCGGACGCCGACGAGTTCTCCGGCCTGGTGCCGTCCGCTCCCGCCGGCACGCTGGCGGTGCTGGTCACGGACCGGGACGGAAGGTCGGTCTGGGGAGAGCTACCCGTGCGGACCGACGCCCCCGCCCCCTGACAGCCGTCCGGGCGGCCCGTACGCCCGGCAGAGCCGTCACCCCGGCAGGTTGAGGGTGACCCCCACCTTCTCCAGGATCGACTCACCGGCGATCACCGGGCTCATCCGCTCGCCGCCACCGACAGGGGCGGCGAGCGGAACGATCTCCGCGTCGGGGTCGGCTTCGAAGAAGTAGACGAGCGAGACGAGTTCCTCGTCCGGCGCCTTGTCGCTGGGCGCGAGCACCCGGTGCCGCAACGAACGCCAACGGCCGTCCGACCACAGGTTCATCAGGTCCCCGAGATTCACCACCAGCGTGCCCGCCTCGAACGGCGGCGCGAACCAGCCGTCCTCCTCGTTCCAGACCTCCAGACCCCCTACCCCCTGCTGGCGGTCCAACAGGCTCAGGGTGCCGAAGTCCGTGTGCGGGCCGACCCGCATCTGTCCCTCCCGCACGCTGCCGACCGTGCGGAGCGAGGGGTACCAGTTGACGTTCTGCGTCCAGGTCGCGCGGGTCGACTGCCCGGTGAAGTGATCACGGGGGAGTCCGAGGACCGCCGCCAGCACCTCCAGCACCTCCAGGGAGATGCGCGTCATGTGCTCGGTGTACTCCAGTGCCACGTCGCGCAGTTCGGGCAGTTCCGCGGGCCACTTGTTCTCCGGGTAGTACAGCGTGTCGAACGCTTCGTCGCCGGTCCTGTGCGACGGGCCGACGTGGTAGGCCTCGTGCAGGTCCGGTGTCCCGGGATTGCCGTCGATGGCGCCCACCTCCAGCGCGCCCAGACCCCGGTACCCGTTGTCGTAGGGGCGGCTCACCGCGTACCGGCCCTTCGTCTCCGCGGGCAGGCCGAAGAACGCGCGCCCTTCGAGGCGCATCCGACGGGTCAGCTCCTCCGGGACCCCGTGACCGCGCAGGAGGAAGAGCCCGGTCTGCCGCAGAGCGGCATCCAGCTCCTCGGCGATCTCCGCGCGGCGCTTGCGGCCCGCCTTGTTCCATTCGTCCAGGTCCAGAACGGGGACGCTGCTCACCATGGCTCTCTGCCCTTCGATTCGACTCTGGTTCGGTTCGGGTGCGGTCTTCGCGACCAGGCGGGTTCCGCTCAGCCGGCGGGGGTCCCGGCCGGCTGTTCCTCCGCGTCGGCGACCGGTCCGGCGTCCTTCGGCACGGCGAAGCGGTTCCGGTCGCCGATGGTCGACGACGCCTTCCAGGTGAGCGCGGGGATGTGGGCGTTGAGGAGTTCGCCGTCCTCGCGCAGCACGGCCGACGACGGGTGGTACATGTGCAGGAGCGGGTCGTCGTAGTGGTCGAACGCCGAGTGCGTGTCCATCCGGTAGGCGAAGTCGTTGTCCTCGCCGCCCCAGCCCTCGAAGCGTTCGTCCATGCCCCCGATGCGGTGGAAGGCGCTCGTGCGCACCCAGACGCAGCAGCCGGGCGGCCGCCGCAGGACGAACGCGCGCAGGTGACCGGCGTCCGCCTCCGGGGCCCCCTCCCACAGACGCTCGGTGATGGCCCGGGACGTCGAGGCCTCGTCGAGGCACCACATGTCCCGGTAACTGAGATGGCCCATCGTGCCGGTGTGCCGGAAGCGCTCGGCGTTGCGCGCGATGAAGTCGCGGTCGGCCAGGACGTCCGCGTCCAGGATGCAGACGGCCTCGGGGCGGACCGGCGCGTTCACCACCCCGACGTTGACCGCCCAGGACTTGTTGAAGTGGCCGGTCTTGTGCGCGAACAGATAGTGATCGGTGTACGGGGTGATGACGGCGCGGCTGCGCGGGGTCTCGTCGGTCTCGACCACCATCACCCGGTAGGACGCCCTGGGCGCGGACTGGTCGCGCAGGGACATCAGACAGGCCAGCAGATTCCTCAGCCGCCGGCCCGCCCCCCGGTCGCGGAAGGGCACGACGACGAGGATCTCCGCATCCCCTCCGTCGGCGACGGCACCGCCGGGGCGGCCGCGGAGCATGTCCGCGGAGATGTCGCCGCCGGGACGCGATCCGTCGTAGCCCGGTCCCAGGTGGTACCCCAGGCGGGAATTCGACTCCGCCCGCCAGGCGTGCGTGAAGAGCTCGTCGATGCCCGGCTCACCGCCCGCCCGCGAGAGTTCGGCGAGCCGCTCGCGCAGGGAGCGGTGCACGGCCGGATCGGCAGGCGTGTCCCTCAGTGCGCGGACGAGGCCGCCGACGGCGGTGTCCTCGATCCGCTCGGCCGCCTCGACGACGGCCCGGCGGTGCGGCAGGCTGCGTTCCCAGTAGAAGATGCTGGCCTCACGGGCCTGCGGATCGAATTCCACTGCGAGTGTGGTGACCACGGCGGTCGACAGGACGACGGGGTCGACGGGGATCAGAGAAGACACTGCGGGTCCTTCGGGTCGGGCGTCGGATACGGGACTGTCGTGCTGATGAGGGGGCGGCGGACCGAGGCGCCGGACGACCCGCATGAGGACGACTGCGACGAGGGCGAGCGCACTGAGAGTGCCCAGCGAGGCGGGCAGGCCGACCCCTTCGGCGAGGAACCCGATCACCGGCGGCACCACGATGGGGCCCATGCCACTGATGCTGGAGACCACCGCGATGCCCAGCCCCTCGCTCTCACGGCCCAGTTCGCCGGCCCTGGAGAGGACCACGGGCAGAACCAGCGACAGGCCCAGACCCATGACGAGGAAACCGGCCAGGGCGGCCAGGGTGTGCGCGGCCAGCAGGGCCAGCAGGAAACCGGTGCCCGCCAGGGCGGTCATCCAGGTGATGACCCGCCACTCGCCCCAGCGCGCCAGCACACGGCCCCCGAGCAGCCGGCCCGCCACCATGGCCAGCGAGTAGACCACGAAGCCGAGGGAAGCGTGCCCGACGGACGAACCGAGGTCCTCGTGCAGGTAGATCGATCCCCAGTCACCCACGGCCCCCTCCGCCGCCAGGCTGCAGAAGCCGATGATCCCGAGCAGGATCAGGGGAAGGCGTTCCGGGCGGGGCAGGGTGAGGCCCTTCCGGCGGCGGTACCCGACCGCGGGACCGTCGGGCGGGGACGGCAGCAGCCACCTGGAGACGAGCAGGGCCGTTCCGCCGGTCAGCACGGCGGCCGTGGTGAAGTGGGCCGTCGGCGACAGACCCGAAGCGGCCGCACCGCCCCCCGCCAGCGCCCCGAGAAGTCCACCGATGCTGTACAGACCGTGGAAGGACGACATCACCGGCCGTCCGTACAGTCGTTCCACCGCCACCGCCTGGGCGTTCATGGCGATGTCCACGGAGCCGAGGGCCGCCCCCATCAGGGCCAGTGCGCAGCCCAGCGTCACCGCGTCGACGGCGAGCGACGGCGCGATCAGCGAGACGCAGCAGACCACGGAGGTCAGCCGGGTGACGGTCAGGCTGCCGTGGCGGGCCACGAACACCGCGGCGAACGGACGGGCGGCCACCGCGCCCACGGCGATGCCCAGCAGCGCCAGACCGAACGGCCCGCTGTCCGCGTGTACGTGCGCCTTGATGTCGGGCACCCGTGACACCCACCCGCCGAACACGCTGCCGACCACCAGGAAGACGGCGGAGGTCGCGACCCGGGCTCTTCGCACCTCGTCCGGCGGGGCGACCCTCAACGGTCCCACCACCGGGCCCTGCCGGTCGCCCGGCGCCGCGCCTCGGTGGCGAGTTCGTAGGGCAGCGAACCGTCGGGCATGCGCACCATCTCGATGTACAGGCCGAGCCCGGTGCGCACGTACACCCACCGGTCCCCGGCCAGGGGACCCTCCTCGATGGTCTCGGGTTCTGCCAGCACGGTGCAGCCGGGCCGGCTGCCCAGGTACGAGGCGGCGGCGTCGACGTCGTCGACGTACAGGGCGAGATGGCTGCCGCCCACGTCGCTGTTGCGCGGCGGACGGCGCCGCCCGCCGGAGGTGTCCCGGTAGCAGTGGAGCTCGATGGTGTCGGTCGGCCCCATGCGCAGCGCCGCCTGGTCCAGGCGTCCTCCGGCCGGCACGCCCAGGGCCGCCGCCAGTTCGGGGTCGTCGAGTGCGACGGTGCGGCGGTACAGCGGTTCCGCGCCCAGGACGTCGACGAAGAACGTCTCGGCTTCGTCCAGGTCGGCGACGGTGTACGCGAGATGGTCGAGGTTGCGGGCTCCGGGAAGGGCGGACGGGGCGGTCACGCCGTCGTCGCGGTTGCTCCAGACCGGGCAGGGGCCGAACCGGCGTGCCGAGGTGTCCTTCTCGTACGGCAGTGGGTCCGGGACCGAGCGCAGCTCGACCGGCTGGCCCCAGGGCGTGCTCAGCAGAACCCACCGGACGCCCGCGTCGGGCAGCCCGTCGGGGACGGTGCGTACGGGACCCAGGGGCAGCGACCCCGCCCGCTCCCGCAGCGCGGCTGACGCCACGTCGACGTCGTCGACCCGCAGGGCGAGACGGGTGCTGCCGACATCGTGGGGGCGCGGTGGGGTCGCCCGGTGGTCGGGCGACCGATAGGCGAACAGCTCCAGGTTGGTCGTCGGCCCCAGCCGTACCAGCGCGATCTCCGTACTTGCCCTGGGGTGGGTGTCGAGGTGCTCGCGCATCCAGTCGTCGTCATGGGCCAGCGGGGGAAGCCGGTAGACAAGCTCACCGCCCAGTGCCCGGACCGCGAAGTCGACCGCGCTGTCCAGATCCGGCACGGTCAGTGCCATGTGGTCGACGCGGCGCGCGCCCGGCACGGCGGGCCCCTTCCCCACCGCGGCGCCGTCCGCCCGCGTACCGTCGCCCGAACCCGTCTCCGCCACCACACGCACTCCTCGTCGTGGATCGATGTCATGCCCGGTTCCCGGTCGCGCCGGACCTGTGCGTCCGCGCGTCACCGGCCCGCCGTCCGCGCGGCCTGTTCCAGGAGGACACGGGTGCCCTCACGCACGCCCCGCACCGTCAACCCCGCAGTGCTGGGATGGACGGACAGCAGACCGCTCGCCAGGCAGGAGCGGGCCGGACGGTCCGCGTACCGGCCGCCCGCCCGGGGAACGGGCACCACGAGATCCCCGGGGACCCCGAGTCCCGCGGCGATGACGGCCGCCCAGTCCGCCCGTGAGATCTCCTCGGGACCGCCGAGATGCAGCAGGGGCGGAACGGAGTCCGCCAGGGTGAGGGCGGCCGTCACCGTCACCACGTCGTCGAGCAGCACCGGAGTGGTCCACTGGTCGAAGGGCGCCTCCACGGGCAGGCCCGCCCGCAACTTGTGCACGCAGGACGCGAAGAAGTTCAGCCACTTCGGCACCGTGGCCGGCTCCCAGCCGTAGATCAGACTCACCCTCAGCACGGTGGCGTCCGCGGCGTCGGACACGATCTTCTCCGCCGCCAGCTTCGCCCGCCCGTAGGTGTTTCCGGGCCTGGTGGGTGTCGTCTCGTCAGGCGTCCCGGAGGCGCCGTCGAAGACGTTGTCGGTGGAGATCAGCACGACGCGCCGGTCCCCGGCGGCCTCGACCACCTCCGTGGCGGCGTCGGCGTGCCCCGCCATCGCGGCATCCGGATGCTGTGTGCACCAGGTGACGTCCGACGGCCCGTGCACCAGCACGACGGCGTCGGCGCCCGAGCGGCCGAGAACGCTTCGGAAAGCACCGGGTTCGGTGATGTCCAGACGGGTCCAGTCAGGAGGCGGCAGGCCGTCGTCCCTCGCCTCCGGCGGGTTGCGCGAGGCGAGCAGGGCCGTCCCGCCCGAGCGCACGGCGTCATGGGCCAGGGCACGCCCCACGAATCCGCTACCGACGATGAGTGTGCGCACCCGTCACCTCCGATGCGGGGAGGGTCCGGGCCAGCATCTGCCCGATCCCGATCAGGCAGTGGTCGTCGTCCGCGGCGCCGAGGGCGAGCATGTCGCGTGTCTCGCCGTTGCTGAGCCCGAAGCACCCGAGCCTCGTCAGCTCGTCGCCCAGCAAGGTGAGGAAACGCTGCCCCACCGCGATGGCGAAGCCTCCGATGAACAGGTACCTGCGGATGCCGATCGCGGTGAAGATGCAGTTGACCGCGGATGCGAGCGGGACGAGTGCGGTACGCAGGACCGCGGTCGCGAAGGGGTCGCCCTCCCGGATCGCCGCGGCGAGCGCCTCGTTCGTCACACCCTCGGGCCGGTTCCCCGCAGGCCCGGCGAGCGCCGAGCGGGCGAACCCGCCGGGATCCTCGGCCGCTGCCCGGCGCGCCCCCAGCAGGACGCCGCGCCCGGACGCGATCGCCCCCAGGTGGCCCCGGCCGCCGCACTCGCACGGCGGGGCGCTGTCGCTCGGGTCGACGCGCCAGTGGCCTATCTCGCCACCGTGGCCGGCCTCGTCGATCAGCACCTCCCCGTGGCGGAACACCTTGCTGCCGATGCCCGAACTGACCGTGATGAGGCAGAACGGTGCCGCTTCGACGGCCGCGTACCGCCACGCGGCTGCGGTGATGTCGTTCGCGGCCAGGACCGGCAGCCCCAGACGCTGAGTCAGCAGGCGCCCGACCGGCAGCGGCTCCGCGTCGCCGCCCCACAGCGTGGGGCCCGCGAGCACGACTCCGTCGCGGCTCATCGGCCCCGCGAACGAGACCCCCACCGCGCTCGCGCCGGCTCCGGACGGCGAGTCGAGGTACGCCGCGAGCTCGGCTCCCAGCTGCTCCATCACCCGGTCCTGCAGGGCCTGCGCCGACAACGTCCCGTAGCGCCCCAGCCCTTCGGTGGCGATCCGGCGGATGTCCTCCACCCGGGAGCCGCCCCCGGTGACGCGGCCGATCCGCAGTGTCGTCCCGCCGAGGTCGGCCACGACATGGACCTGAGGACCGCCCACCGTGATGCTCTCCGCCGTCATGACCCGGCACCCCCTGCCGGTGCGTCGTCGCCGCAGTACTGAACCGTCCCGTCCTCCAGGACGATCGCCGACTCCAGCTCCGCGCCGGCCGCCACCTCGGCTCCGGGCAGCAGGACGCAGTCGCGCACCCGGGCGCCCGCTCCGATCCGTACCCCGGGGTAGGCGACGCTGCCCTCCAGCAGCCCCCGGTTGACCAGATCGGCCGGGACCATGCTGTGCCGGACGCCTGGTTCCTCCGTCACCAACCGCCGTGCCACCTCGGGCCGGACGGTGAGCGGCAGATCGGAGAGAGGCAGGGTCGGCTTCCCGCGCAACAGCCCGCGGTGCGCGCGGTGATAGCGGTCGACGGTGCCGATGTCCTCCCAGTAGTCGCGCACTTCGAAGCCGCGGATCCGCTCCCCGCCGGCCAGCATCGCGGGAATGACGTCCCGGCTGATGTCGTGCTGCCAGGAAGTTCCCTCGAGCTGCTTCAGATAGCGGCGTACGACGGTGGCGTCGAATACGCAGAAGGCCGCGAAGACCAGGTCGCTGGTCGGCTGCGGCGGCTTCTCGACGAAGCCGGTCAGGTTGCCCGACGCGTCGAACTCCACCATGCCGAAGAGGTGGACGTAGCGCCGCTCGATGCGCTGGAACGACACGGTCAGGGCGGCCCTGTCCGCCCGGTGCTGCCGGATCATCTCGCCGTAGTCGAACCGGTAGACGTGGTCGGCGTGCAGCACCAGGACCTCGGACACGCCGTCCCCGAAGATGTGCTTCTCCTTGCTCACGAGCGCGTCGGCGGTGCCGCGTTCGTGAGGTCCGGTCCGGTCCGGCAAGGTGCCGGGCAGTCCGGAGGGTGCACCGCGGTAGGCCTCGTCGTACGGTCCGAAGTGCACCCGGAAACCGGGTGTCCGGTTCCACACGGTGTGCAGGTCGTCCATGAGCCGCCGCTCCTCGTACTGCGACAGGAGCAGCACCTCGCGGAAGCCCGAACGGCGGGCGTTGTCCAGACTGAAGTCGATCAGGCGGCTGGTCCCGCCGAACGGGACCAGCGGCTTCGACCGGCCGGTCCCCAGGGGGCCCATGCGCCGCCCCTCACCGCCCGCCAGCAGTACCGCGCTCACCCCGTCCACTCAGGCACCCCTGCTTCCCGACATCGCGGCGAGTGCACCGGCACTCCCGCCGATCCGCCGGAGCTCCGCCAGCGCCCCGTCCAGCTCGGCCCGCGTGACGTCGTCGACGAAGCGAGCACCGCCGATCGACTCGGGCAGCGGCAGCAACTGCCGGCCGTCCCGGTGCTTGACGGTCTCCTCGAGCGCCTCGGCCATGAGCTCCGGCGTGCAGACGGGGTGCCAGGTCGGCAGCCCCAAGTCGTTCATCACACGGAGGATCCGCGACAGGTCGTTGTCGTCGAGCAGCCCCCTGCGGTACGCGAGCACCGCGCTGAACGCCATGTCCACGCAGACGGCTTCGCCGTGCAGCAGCTCGGGGAGCGCCTCCATCTCGATCCTGGGGGAGAAGGAGTGACCGAAGTCGACGAGCCGCTGTAACTGGTGCTCCCAGAGGTTGGGCTGCAGCTCCTCGAGCATGCCCTGGATCGCCAGCCGTATCACCTCGGCCCCGGCGGCTCCCCGGTCCTCGCTGCCGACCGACTGCATCCGTTCCTCGACCAGCCGTTGGCCGTGTTCGGCGAGGAGCGTGAAGAGGGAAGCATCCTTCACCAGGGCTATCTTCAGGATCTCTGCCAGCCCGTTGCGGATGTGCTGGGGGTCGAGCGTGGTCAGGAACCCCGGGTCGATCAGCGTCACGGCCGAAGGGTGGTAGGTGCCCAGACGGTTCTTGTGCCCATGGAAGTTGACCCCGGTCTTGGCGCCCACGGCTGCGTCGACCATGCCGATGAGGGTGGTGGGCACCCGTATGTAGGGGGTCGACCGCCGGTACAGGCTGGTCGCGAGACCGACCAGGTCGGTGAGTACACCGCCCCCCACGGCCAGGACCGGCTCCCGCCGCCGTGGCACGCCGAAGGCGTCCATGGACGCGACGATCCCGAAGACCGTGTCCATGCTCTTCACGGATTCGTGCGCCTCGACGACGCAGAACTCGTGCTCGACCCCCCGCGCGGCGAAGTAGGCGCCGATCCGGCGTCCGTACAGCGCGTACACGGTCGAGTCGATCACGATGAGCTGACGGCCCGGTCCGCCGCCGTCCGGTGAGCACGCCGCGGCCAGCGCCGGCTGGGACGGGTCCAACAGGCCGGTCAACAAGACGACTTCATAGCTGACGACCTTGCTGGCCCTCATGTGCCATGTGCGGTTTTGAGGTTGCTCGGCGCCGTGCAGGCTGTCCGGCCTCGGTATCGACTCTGCTGTCATTGCGGCGAGCATCTCCTCAGTTGCCAAGGATGCGGAGCGTGGTCCCCGGACGTCCGGGCTCGGTCACGGAGTGTGCGGTCCCAGGGACCGCCACCACTGGAGCGAAACGCTGTCGGGATCCAGACAGGGCGGAACCTTCATCGACTTCTGGGCTTTCCGGAATGTCCCGATGGTGACATCGATGTCACCGGACTCGACGGTGAACAGTGCGAGGTGGTCTCCCTGCCCGGCGCCCGCTCGGTCGTCTCCGTCCCACCACTCAAAACGCTCGGCGGTGACGAAATCGGGAATCGCCAGCACTTCGTCCAGATGGTATGTGTCGTACCACTCGTGATAATCCTCTTCGGAGCCGGGAACCGGGCGCGTGCGCACGGCCAGGACGAACTTGCCCACTTTTCTCTCCTTGAACGGACAGGAATGTCACCGGCGGCGTTGTTCGTTTATCGGCAGGAAAGTACCGCTGAGCGGCTGATGCCGGGCCGGCCGGGAGGAATTGCCGGACGTTCCCCTGGCTTTCCGGGGCGATTCGGACCGCCGGGTCGAGCCGGGAACAGGGCGTGGCAAAACGGATCATCGGGTGGCAATGCCGTTACTGTCCGGGTGGATGGTCGGATGGATCTTCCCAGCGGCAGTTATCGATCAATTGTTTTAAGTTCGAGCAATGGTGCGATCATTCAAGACCGGTGCTCCAGTTCAAGTCAAGGGCGCTGGAGGCGAGTTCAGGCCACGGCTCGCATGTGTTCAGGATGCTGGTTCTCTCGTGCAAATAGGCGATCGTCGCGTCCGATTTCGATCCCGCATTGTCAAGTGAATTGATGCGGGTGCGCTCTCCCGCCTGCACAAACGTCGTCCCCTCGGGGGGGTGCGCCGTGGGAGGGCTCCGCCCGTGGCCATGGCGTCGGCGGTCCGGTCGCGACAGTCGGGAACGAGCCCCGTCCGCCCGGGGGAAACCTCTGAGGTGCGTCGCGGGCGTCCCGGGTTCCGGTGTGGCGCGGGTGTGCGGTCCCGGCAGCCGGGTCGGGTCGCGCGCCTCCCGTGTTTGCTCAGCGGTCATACCCGCCCCCGCCGCCTCTGCTGAAACGACTCATCGGCGATGTCTGAAACCGGACGGGTGTTCGTCCTTCGATACCCGTGGCCGCTCCGGGCTGTCGCGGCAGGCCTCGTAGGCCGTGTGTCCGTGCCTGCCCGGGCGGGCGCGCGACCCGGCGTTTTGCATGGGCATGCGCGATGATGCATAATCTTCCTATGTCTAAGGTCCTCACCTCCCTTCCCGCCGGCGAGCGTGTCGGCATCGCCTTCTCGGGCGGTCTCGATACCTCGGTCGCGGTCGCGTGGATGCGCGACAAGGGCGCCGTCCCGTGCACCTACACCGCCGACATCGGCCAGTACGACGAGCCCGACATCGGCTCCGTTCCCGGCCGTGCGAAGGCTTACGGTGCCGAGATCGCGCGCCTGGTCGACTGCCGTGCGGCGCTGGTCGAGGAGGGCCTGGCCGCACTCACGTGCGGCGCGTTCCACATCCGCTCGGGCGGGCGCGCCTACTTCAACACGACGCCCCTCGGCCGTGCCGTCACCGGCACCCTCCTGGTCCGGGCGATGCTCGAGGACGACGTCCAGATCTGGGGCGACGGCTCGACCTTCAAGGGCAACGACATCGAGCGGTTCTACCGCTACGGTCTGCTCGCCAACCCGCACCTGCGGATCTACAAGCCGTGGCTCGACGCGGACTTCGTCACCGAGCTCGGCGGCCGCAAGGAGATGTCGGAGTGGCTTCTCGCCCACGACCTCCCCTACCGCGACAGCACCGAGAAGGCCTACTCCACGGACGCCAACATCTGGGGTGCCACCCACGAGGCCAAGACCCTGGAGCACCTGAACACCGGCGTGGAGACGGTCGACCCCATCATGGGTGTGCGGTTCTGGGACCCCTCCGTCGAGATCGCCACCGAGGACGTGACGATCGGCTTCGACCAGGGCCGCCCGGTGACGATCAACGGTGAGAAGTTCGCCTCCCCCGTCGACCTGGTGATGAAGGCGAACGCCATCGGCGGCCGGCACGGCATGGGCATGTCGGACCAGATCGAGAACCGGATCATCGAGGCCAAGAGCCGCGGCATCTACGAGGCACCGGGCATGGCCCTGCTGCACGCCGCGTACGAGCGCCTGGTCAACGCCATCCACAACGAGGACACCCTCGCCCAGTACCACAACGAGGGACGGCGCCTCGGCCGGCTGATGTACGAGGGCCGCTGGCTGGACCCGCAGGCACTGATGGTGCGCGAGTCGATCCAGCGCTGGGTCGGCACGGCCGTCACCGGCGAGGTGACACTGCGGCTGCGGCGCGGCGAGGACTACTCGCTCCTCGACACCACGGGCCCCGCGTTCAGCTACCACCCGGACAAGCTGTCCATGGAGCGCACCGAGGACTCGGCGTTCGGCCCGGTCGACCGGATCGGCCAGCTCACGATGCGCAACCTCGACATCGCCGACTCGCGCGCCAAGCTGGAGCAGTACGCCGGACTGGGCCTGATCGGCACCGCCAACCCGGCCATCGGCGCCGCACAGGCGGCCGCGACCGGTCTGATCGGCACCCTGCCGGAGGGCGGCGCCGAGGCCATCGCCTCCCGCGGCGAGGTCTCCGACGACGACGAGATGCTGGACCGCGCCGCGATGGAGTTCGGCACGGACTGACCCGCTCCGTCGAGCACAAGGCTCGGCACCCCTGCGGGGGTCGCACCACCGGACAGGCCGGCTCGGCGCCCACGGCGTCGAGCCGGCCTGCGCCGTTCCGCCCCGCCGCCCCGACGCAGCACCGTGTGGTGCAGGGTTGGCGCCGGGTGCCGCAAAGGCCGAG
Organism: Streptomyces sp. NPDC056452; assembly: GCF_042796085.1. Lineage (NCBI taxonomy): Bacteria > Bacillati > Actinomycetota > Actinomycetes > Kitasatosporales > Streptomycetaceae > Streptomyces > Streptomyces sp. NPDC056452. The sequence goes on along the minus strand of NZ_JBHTRI010000026.1, from coordinate 7,029 downwards.
CCCGTTCGCCACACCCACCGCATCGGAGAAGAGCATCCGTATGAAGATCGTCGACGCGACGGTGGTCGTCACCAGCCCCGGCCGGAACTTCGTCACGCTGAAACTGACGACCGACGAAGGCCTCACCGGTCTGGGCGACGCCACGCTCAACGGCAGGGAACTGGCCGTCGTCAGCTACCTCACCGACCACATCGCGCCCCTGCTCATCGGTGTGGACCCGCACCGGATCGAAGACACCTGGCAGTTCCTGTACCGGGGCGCCTACTGGCGGCGCGGACCGGTGACGATGGCCGCCCTCGCCGCCGTCGACGTCGCCCTGTGGGACATCAAGGCCAAGGCGGCCGGGCTTCCGCTGTACCAGCTCCTCGGAGGTGCGAGCAGGGAGCGCGTCCGCACGTACGGGCACGCCAACGGCGGCGACATCCCGGAACTCCTGGACTCGGTCAGGGCCCGTCTCGACGAGGGGTACCAGGCGGTCCGCATCCAGTCCGGCATCCCCGGTCTGAAGGCCGTGTACGGGGTGCACAGCACGGACGACGACGGCTCGCCGGTCCTCCACCAGCAGGCCCGACCGCTGGTCGAGGACTGGGACAGTGACGCCTACCTCCGCCACGTGCCCGCTGTCTTCGACGCGGTACGCGCCGAGTTCGGCGGCGAACTGCCTCTGCTCCACGACGTGCACCACCGGCTCACACCGATGCAGGCCGCGCGGCTCGGCAAGGACCTGGAGCCGTACCGGCCCTTCTGGCTGGAGGACTGCACGCCTGCGGAGAACCAGGAGGCCCTTCGCCTGGTGCGCCGGCACACCACCACGCCCCTGGCCGTGGGCGAGGTCTTCAACACCGTCCACGACTACCAGACCTTGATCACCGAGCAGTTGATCGACTACGTGCGGTCCGCCGTCACCCACTTCGGCGGCGTCACCCCGCTGCGGAAGCTCTTCGACTTCGCCGCGCTGTACCAGATCAGGACCGCCGTGCACGGCCCGCAGGACATCTCCCCGGTCGGCATGGCGGCAGCCGTCCACCTCGACCTCGCCGTCCACAACTTCGGCATCCAGGAGTACTCGGGCCACACACCGCTCACCGAGGAGGTCTTCCCGCACGCCTACACATTCACCGACGGACACCTGCACCCGGGCGAGGCACCCGGCATCGGCGTCGAGCTCGACGAGAAGGCGGCGGCCGCCCACCCGTACGAAGCTGCCTACCTGCCGGTCAACCGACTCCAGGACGGCACCGTCCACGACTGGTGAGTCCCGGTCACCGCACGCGGCCTCGATCGGACACCCTTCGCGATGGACGTGTACGAATCAGTCAGGGGAAGGGATACCACCTCCGGGGTCGTCATCGACCGCCCGCGTCACCGGTCTGCGGCGAGGTCGTCGAGGCGGTCGAGAATGGTCTGGACGGTCTCTTCCGGTGTCTGCCGGGAGTTGTCGATCCACAGGCCCAGACGGGGGGTGTCCTCGCGCAGCGACGCGTCGAGAGCCTCAATGGTCCAGGCGCCGTAACCGGTCTTGGCCCGGCTTTCCTCCCGTGCCGCGACGACGTCCGGATCGGGGGACAGGACGACGATGTGGAGCGGTTCGGTTCTGATCAGGGCAGCGTAGTCCGCCAGGTCCTTGCCGAGGACGACGTCCTGGACCACCGCGGTCCAGCCCTGCGCCGCGTACGCGTCGGCGGTGGCGGCCGACAACCGGTAGCGCAGCCACAACTGTGCGAGAGCTTCCGGGGTCTCCTCCGGCATCAGCTCCTCACGGCCGGACACCATCATCCTGCGGAAGGAGTCGCCGCGGACGTGGGCGGCCTTCGGCAGCCGCTCGGCGAGCAGTTGGGCGACCGTGGACTTCCCCGCCGCCATGACACCCGTGATCAGCACGACGGGTGCTCCCGCTCCGCCCGCTCCCGCTGTCCGGGATTCGCTCGCTCCGGTCATTTCCGCCATGCCTCCTGTATCGCAGTGCTCGGATCCATCCGGAGGCATTCTTCCTGGAGGAAGGGGAGTAGCGGAGGCCCTCGCCTTGAGCGGCATCTCCTGGTACCCGGCCTCGGGGCGGGGCGAGAACTCCGGCTCCGCGATATCCGGTTGCACGGTCAGCGGTGAGCCGCTTGGGTCGGGCGGTGACCTTTCTCGATGACCTGGTACGCCCGGACCGCTATCCGCGCTCGTCCCGCTACGACCCGGGCTGGCTCCTCGGGCTGGACATGGGGCCGAACCCGTTGTGGCTGCTGGAGAACCTCGCTCAGGACCTTGATCTGCGCCCGGGCATGAGGGTTCTCGACCTCGGTTCCGGCAAGGGTGCGACATCGGTGTTCCTGGCACGCGAGTACGGCGTCCAGGTCGTGGCGGCGGACTGGTGGATCGGCGCGGAGGAGGCGGCGGCCGTCTTCGCCGAGGCCGGTGTCGGCGACCGGGTGGAGGCCGTGCACGCGGAGGCGCACGTCCTGCCGTTCGAGCACGAGAGCTTCGACGCCATCGTGAGCATCGACGCGTTCGAGTACTTCGGCACGGCGGACAACTACCTGCCGTACCTGCTTCGGTTCCTGCGCCCGGGTGGGCAGTTGGGCATGGCGACACCCGCGATGAACCGTGAGGTGCGGGACTTGGGGGCGATCCCTCCGCACATCAGGGAAGTCGTCGGATGGGAGGCGATCGCCTGGCACACGGCCGAGTGGTGGCGCTTCCAGTGGGAGATCACCGATCTGGTGACTGTCACGTCGGCACGGCTGCAGCCGGACGCCTGGCAGGACTGGCTGCTGTGGACACGGGCGTGCGCCGAGTTCCGGCCGGAAGACCGGGCGTCCGGTCAGCCTGTGATCGACATGCTCACCACGGACGCCGGCGAGTTCCTCAGCTTCGCACTGGTCACCGCGCGCAGGGTGAGCGCCGAGTGAGTGCCTGACCGGCACCGCTCGTAGCGGGCGGGTGTCAGTGCCGACTGCGATGCTGCCCGTATGGATGAGCTGGAGTTCATGCGCGGCAGGGTCTACGGGGCGGATCACGAGGATGCCGGACCGCTTCCGGGCCGCGCGTACGTGGAGCTGGTCGGCGGACCCCTGGACGGGCTGCTCCTGGATGTCACCGACTGGCCCGACCCCGCCCGTCACGAAACGGTCGCCCTGCCCACGGAGATCGGCCGCTACGGTCCGGGCGGCCGCGCCCTCTACGCGCCGCGGGCCGTGGAGCCGCGCCGGTTCCACTGGCGCGGAGACAGCCCCTGAGGGCTGTCCGACGCGCCGTTCCGCCGGGCCGGACACGGCTGTGGGAGAGCGACCGGACCGGTCGCTCTCCCACAGTGCCGTCCGCCGGGCGGCGGACCGGAGCGGACCTGACGGTCCGCCGCGATCAGACCGCCGGGGCCGGGTAGGTCGGGTACTCCACCCCGGACACGTGCTGAACCACGCGGATGACCTGGCAGGAGTAGCCGAACTCGTTGTCGTACCAGAGGTAGAGGATCGCGTTGTCGCCGTCGACCTTCGTGGCACCGGCGTCGACGATCGAGGCGTGCCGCGAGCCGATGAAGTCGCTCGAGACCGCGTCGGGTGCCGTGGTGAAGTCGATCTGACGCTTGAGCGGGGAGGTCAGCGACACGTTGCGGAGGTAGTCGAGGACCTCCTCACGGTTGGTCTCGCGTCCGAGCCTCAGGCTGAGGATCGCGATCGAGACGTCCGGAACCGGGACACGGATCGAGCTGCCGGTGATCGGCGCGTCGAGGTCGGGCAGCGCCTTGGCGACGGCGGACGCGGCGCCCGTCTCGGTGATGACCATGTTGAGCGGCGCCGAGCGGCCGCGGCGGTCCGACGGGTGGTAGTTGTCCAGCAGGTTCTGGTCGTTGGTGAACGAGTGGACGGTCTCCACGTGGCCGCGCAGGACGCCGTACTCGTCCGCCATCGCCTTCAGCGGCGGGACGATCGCGTTGGTGGTGCAGGACGCGCACGACAGGATCTGCTCGTCGGGCTTGATCGTGTCGTGGTTGACGCCGTGCACGATGTTGGGGACGTCGCCCTTGCCCGGCGCGGTCAGGACGACCTTGTCGATGCCGGGGCGCAGGTGCTTCGACAGGCCCTCGCGGTCGCGCCACTTGCCGGTGTTGTCGATGAGGATGGCGTTCTTGATGCCGTACGCCGTGTAGTCGACCTCCGACGGGTCTCCGGCGTAGATCACCTTGATCTCGTTGCCGTTGGCGACGATGGTGCTGTTCGCCTCGTCGACGGTGATCGTGCCCTGGAACTGGCCGTGGATGGAGTCGCGGCGCAGCAGCGAGGCGCGCTTGACGATGTCCTGCTCGCCGCCCTGGCGGACGACGATGGCGCGCAGCCGCAGGCCGTTGCCGGAGCCGGCCTTCTCGATGAGCAGGCGCGCGACGAGGCGGCCGATGCGGCCGAACCCGTAGAGGACGACGTCTCGCGGCTCGCGGCGCTCGATCTTGTTGGCACCGGTGGCGCCGGAGACGGCCTCGGCGGTGAACTCCTCCACCGAGAGGCCGCGGTCGTCGGCCTTGTACGTCGCGGCGAGCATGCCGATGTCGACCTGGGAAGGGCCGAGGTCCAGCGTGGTCAGAGCCCGCAGGAAGGGCAGCGTCTCGGTGACCGAGAGCTCCTCACCGGCGATCTGGCGCGCGAAGCGGTGGGTCTTCAGGAGGCTGACCACCGACTTGTTCACCAAGGAGCGGCTGTGAAGGAGAACGGTGACGTCCCCCTCACGGTGCAGCTTCCCGATGATGGGGATCATCGATTCCGCGATCTCCTCGCGGATCTTCCAGTCGGTGAACGAGTCGTCATTGACAGTCACAGGTTTATCTTTCGAGCTAGGAGGCGCTCATATGCTAACCCGACCTCCTTTTGATCATGCAGGGGGTGCCCTCGGGGGCCTGGCGGCGGTCATGGGCGGGCTCGTGGCCGCCATGGCCGGGGTGCCGGCATCGCGGTGGTGAAACGGGTCAGGGTCGCGGCCAAGGCCGTCCGCCGAGCCGCTCGATGCCGGTGTTGAACCGCTTGAGGTAGGCGGCGAAGGCGGCGATGTCCTGCTCCGGCCAGTCGGCCATGACCCGTCGCAGCGAGCGGACGGTGCGCTCGCGTTCCTCGTCCAGCAGGCGGACGCCCTCGTCGGTGATGCGGAACTTGCGGGCCATGCCGCCCGCGGGGTCGGGGATGCGCTCGGCCAGGCCCGTGTGCATCACGGCGGCGGTCTGCCGGTTGAGGGTGGAGGCGTCGAGCCCGAAGGCGTCGCTCAGTTCGCCGATCGACATCGGCCCCTGGACGCGGAGGCGGCTGAGCAGGATGTAGGCGCTGCGCTCCAGCCCGCCGTCCTTGGTGCGCCCGTCTCTGTGCTGCAGGAGTCCGTGGCGGCTGAGCAGCATCTGCTCGTACTCGACCTCGTACGTCGGCCTGCTCATGCGCGCGCTGCCTCCTGCACTTCCGCCTCGCCGGCACGTTGCGGTTCGCCTCGGCCGGGGCTCAAGTGTCGCACGACCATGTGCATCACACATATAACGTGCTTGATACATTCGATGTGTACGATGCACATTGCACCCGACAGATATGCGAGGAATCCCTCTATGGAAGCCCCCCAGCCCTCGGCCCGCGCAGGCGCCGTGGTCGCCACGCTGGCCTTCGCCGGCACCACGGCGGCCATCATGCAGACGCTGGTCACGCCCCTGATCGGGGAGCTGCCCCGGATCCTGCACACCTCGTCCGCGAACAGCGCCTGGGTGATCACGGTCACCCTGCTGGTGGCGGCCGTGTGCGTGCCCGTCACCGGACGGCTCGGTGACCTGCTGGGCAAGCGCAGGATGCTTCTCGCGTGCTCCGTGCCCCTCATCGTGGGTTCGGTGGTGTGCGCGCTCGCGTCCTCCGTCGTCCCCATGATCGTCGGGCGCGGTCTGCAGGGCATGGGGATGGGCATGGTGCCGCTCGGTATCGCCCTGCTGCGTGACGTGGTCCCCGCGGAGAAGCTGAGCTCCTCCATCGCGCTGGTCAGCGCCTCCATGGGCATCGGCGGCGGTCTCGGCCTGCCGATCTCCGCAGCCGTCGCCCAGTACACGAGCTGGCGGGTGCTCTTCTGGGGTTCGGCCGTGCTCGCCGTGACGATCGCCGCACTGATCTGGTTCATGATCCCGGACATCCCGGCGGGCGCCAAGGGCCAGCGTTTCGACGCACCCGGCGCGATCGGTCTCGGTGTGGGACTGGTCAGCCTCCTGCTCGCCGTCTCCAAGGGCGCCGAGTGGGGATGGGGCTCGACGCAGACGCTCGGCCTGTTCACCACCGCCGTCGTGGTCCTGCTGGCCTGGGGCTTCTGGGAGACCCGCACCCGGGATCCGCTGGTCGACCTGCGCACCACGGCCCGCCCCCGGGTCCTGCTCACCAACCTCGCGTCCGTGTTCATCGGGTTCGGCATGTACGCCAGCATGCTGATCATCCCTCAGCTGCTGCAGTTCCCCGATGCGACCGGTTACGGCCTGGGGCAGTCGATGCTCGCCGCAGGTCTGTGGATGGCGCCCGGCGGCATCATGATGATGCTCGTCTCGCCGTTCGGCGGAAAGCTCACCGACGCCCGGGGCCCGAAGTTCACCCTGATCTGCGGCTCGCTCGTGATCGCCGCGGGCTACGGCCTGTCGCTGGTCCTGATGGGCTCCGCATGGGGGCTGATGCTCGTCTGTCTGGTCATCAACGGCGGTGTGGGCCTCGCCTACGGTTCGATGCCCGCGCTGATCATGAGCTCGGTACCGCTCTCCGAGACCGCCGCCGCGAACGGCTTCAACACACTCATGCGATCCCTCGGAACCTCGATCGGTGCCGCGGTGGTCGGAGTGGTCCTGTCCCAGATGAACATCACCATGGGCGGCTTCAGCCTCACCTCGGAGAACGGCTTCCGCGCCGGCCTGGTCATCGGAGGCGGCGTCGCTCTGGTGGCCGCACTGATCGCGGCGGTCATCCCGGCCGCCCGCGCCGCCGGCGTTCTCGACAAGAAGGCCGAGGGGGCCGCCGTCGAGGAGCAGGCCACGGTGAAGGCCGCGTCGGCCTGATC